>NZ_JBHUQX010000045.1:1872-32864 GCF_042674225.1 Streptomyces sp. NPDC056948 | reverse complement strand
GCCGAATTCCCGGCGACGGGGTGCGGGCCTTTTATCGCTCGTACGAGCATCTAATAGCTCGTACGAGCCGCAAATGACTCCCGACCCGACCTGACTAGCCCTATCCGGCCACTGCGAACCACCCGAAGTGACAGCCCAGTTGGGATGAACCGTCCGCGCGGGTGACGCGTCCTGAATCTGTAAGAAGCGGTGCCGCGAAATCCCTGCGGAATGACGCCCGTGGGGCAACACTGGGTTCCGACGACTTAACACGGGGGCGGCAATGAACGACACTTCTAGCCGCGGAACAGACACCACGACCGACTCAGACAACTCAGTCACCTCATCCATCACGACAGAGCGAAAGATCCCACCCATGTGCCAGCACCAGACACCATGCTCGTCAGCCGAATCCGCCGACCGGGAGTCCGCCCGTCTCGTGGCGCACCACCCGGAACAGGGGTGGAGCCTGCTGTGCAACGGCGTGGTGCTCTTCGAGGACACCGGTGAGCTTCTGCCGGACGGCCGGGTCATCGCCCCGCACCGTCCGCCGGCCGGCAGCCAGGTCATGACGGCTGCCTGAGGGCCGCCGGGCGGGGTGACGACCCGCCCGCAGATATGAGGGGCCGGCCGCAGGACACCCTGCGAACCGGCCCCGACGCATGTCCGGGGGTCGTCACTCCCCGTCACCCGCTGCGACTGCGCGTTCCCGGCTCGTACGCCTTCCCACGGATGCCCGTTTTCCGGAAGACTTCTGGAAGTTTCGCGGTCACCCGTCGACGGAGGTGGGGCAAGTGGCAGCACGTGAGGCCGACGCCGAGGGCAAGGTCACGATCACGGAGATCGCCCGGCAGGCCGGCGTGTCCGTGCCGACCGTGTCCCGGGTCGTCAACGGCCGGTCCGACGTGTCGCCGCAGACCCGGGCCCGGGTCGAGGAGCTGCTGCGCCGGCACGGCTACCGCAAGCGCCCCGCGGCCCCCGGTGCCCGTGCGGCCCTGCTCGACCTGGTCTTCAACAACCTCGACAGTCCCTGGGCCGTGGAGATCATCCGTGGGGTCGAGGAGGTCGCGCACGCGGCCGGGGTCGGCACGGTGGTGTCGGCCATCCACGGGCGGTCGGGCGACGCCCGCGAGTGGATGCGCAACCTCCGGGCCCGTGCCTCCGACGGCGTCATCCTGGTCACGTCGGCGCTGGAGCCGATGCTCCACGAGGAGCTGCGGATCCTCGGCGTCCCGCTGGTCGTCGTCGACCCGGCGGGCTCCCCCGCCCTGGACGCGCCCACGATCGGCGCCGCGAACTGGTCGGGCGGCATGGCGGCCACCGACCATCTGCTGTCCCTCGGCCACCGCCGGATCGGCCTGATCGCCGGCCCGCCGCGCCTGCTGTGCTCCCGGGCCCGGCTGGACGGCTACCGGGCGGCCCTCGAAGGCGCCGGTGTCGCGATGGACACCTCCCTCGTCGTCCCCGGCGACTTCCGCCCCGAGTCCGGTTTCACCGCCTGCAACACTCTGCTCGACCTGCCCGAGCCGCCGACGGCCGTGTTCGCCGCCAGCGACCAGATGGCACTCGGCGCGATCGAGGCACTGCGGCGGCGCGGGCTGCGGGTGCCGCAGGACATGAGCGTGGTCGGTTTCGACGACCTTCCGGAAGTCCGCTGGTCGGCTCCCCCACTCACCACGATCCGTCAGCCCCTCGCCGACATGGGCAAACTGGCCGCCCGCACGGTCCTGCGCCTGACCCGCGACGAACAACCGGACTCCCCACGGGTGGAACTGGGAACGGACCTGGTGGTGCGATTCAGCACGATGCCACCGCCGGAGCGGGCCTGACGGACCGGGAGCCGGTTCGGCCCTGGTCGAACGGCACCGCCTGCCTACCTCCCCTCAAGCGCCTCACGCAGCGCGAAGTACGCCGGCTTCGGCCTGAGTTGCTCGTCCCACGGCAGGGCCGCGCCCTCGCCCGGGAAGAACGGCGGGATCCAGGAGTATTTGTCGGTGTAGTCCCAGAGGGTGACTCCGACGCACCGGCGTACCGCCAGGCACGCCTCGGTCAGGTCCCGGTACCACTCGGCCTGCTGTGCCAGCTTCTCCTCGGTCGCGGGCAGCAGCATCCGTACGTCGACCTCGGTGAGCGCCGTGTCGAGGCCGAGCCGGGAGAAGCGGCGGAGGTTGTCCTCCAGGCTGGCGGGATAGCCGTACTGGAGGGCGAGATGGGCCTGGAGGCCGATGCCGTGCAGCGGGACGCCCTCGGCCTTCAGCTCCTTGGCCAGCTTGTAGTACGCGTCGCTCTTCGGGCCGATCCCCTCGATGTTGTAGTCGTTGAGGTACAGCTTCACGCGCGGATCGGCCTGATGCGCCCAACGCAGCGCGTCGGCGATGTACCCGGGCCCGAGCGTCTTGTAGAAGACCGACTCCCGGTACGTACCGTCCTCGTTGAACGCCTCGTTGACGACGTCCCAGGCGAACACCTTGCCCCGGTAGTGCCGTACCTCCGCCTGGACATGCTTCTTCAGCACGGCCCTCAACTCCGGCGCCGTCCACTCCCGCCCCGTGAGCCACCCGGGCAACTGGCTGTGCCAGACCAGGGTGTGGCCGCGCACCTTCTGCCGGTTGGCCCGGGCGAGGTTCACGATCTCGTCGCCCTTGGAGAAGTCGAACACGCCCTGCTGCGGCTCGGTCGCGTACCACTTCATGCTGTTGCCGGGCGTGATCTGGTCGAACTCGTCGCCGAGCAGGGCCTTGTACGGCGCGTCGACGAGCTCGGGATTGTCGGTCGCGCTGCCGAAGTAGCGGCCGTGCCGCTGGGCGAGGTCCGCGAGGGTGGGTTCCTTGCCGTACTCCTCGCCGGCCTGTGCCGCCGGGCCGGTGGCGATGCCTCCGGCCACCAGCACGGCGGCCAGCGCCCCGGCGAGTCTGAGCCGTATGGCGGTCCTGCGCATGGTGCGACTCCTCACGATCAGATCGGATCAGATCAGGTGGGTGGGTGAGCCGTACGTCCGCGGCGCGCGTCAGCCCTTCGTGGCGCCCGCGGTGAGGCCGCCGACGAGCTGCCGCTCGGCGACCGAGTAGAAGGCGAGTGCGGGGACCATGGCCAGCACCAGATAGGCGAAGACCTTGGCGTACTCCGCGGAGTACTGCCCCTGGAACTGCTGCACGCCGATCGGCAGCGTCCACCACTGCGCGTCGGTGAACACCAGCAGCGGCAGGAAGAAGTTGTTCCAGCTGGTGACGACGGCCAGCACCGAGACCGTGCCGAGCGCGGGCCGCGCCATGGGCAGCAGCACCCGCCAGAAGAAGCCGAACGAGCTGCACCCGTCGAGCGTGGCCGCCTCCTCCAGCTCACCGGGGATCTGCCGGAAGAAGCCCCGCAGGATGATGATGGTCATCGGCAGTCCGAAGGCCGCCTGCGGGAGGATCACGCCGAGGGGGTTGTCCAAGAGGCCCAGGGAGCGCAGCAGCAGGAACAGCGGCAGGGCCGCCACCGCGAACGGGAACATCAGCCCCATCGTGAACAGCGTGAACAGCACCTCCCGGCCGCGGAAGGCGAACCGCGCGAAGGAGAAGGCCGACAGTGCGGAGACCGCGACGACCAGGACGGTCGTGCCCACCGCGATCAGCGTGCTGTTGCCGATCAGCCGCCAGAAGTCCCCCGAGCCGAGGATCTGGGTGTAGTTGGAGGTCACCCACGACTCGGGCAGACCGACCGGGTTGCGGGACAGCTCGTCGGTGGACTTGAAGCCGGAGAGCGCGGCGTAGAGCAGGGGAACGGCCATGACCGCGCCGACGACGACCAGGACGAGGTGCAGAGGCACACTCCCGCCCCTGCGGGACTTCCGGCTGATCGTCACTTTCCCTCACCCCGCATGGTCGTGGTGGCCCCTTCCAGATCGCGCCGGAGCACGAACCGCTGGTAGGCGAGGGCGAAGACGAGGCTGATGCCGAACATGACCACGCTGATCGCGCTGGCGTAGCCGACCTGATAGCGCTTGAAGCCGTACTGGAACATGGTCACGGCCATGGTCTCGGAGTGGTGGTCGGGACCGCCCGCGGTGGTCACCCACACCAGGTCGAAGAGCTGGATGGACCCGATGACCGACAGGAAGACGCTGATGCGCAGGGTGGGCGCGAGCAGCGGCAGCGTCACATTGCGGAAGCGCTGCCAGGGACCGGCTCCGTCGATGAGCGCCGCCTCGGTCAGCTCCTTCGGGACGGCCTGGAGTCCGGCCAGGTACAGCATCATGTGGAAGCCGAAGTACTTCCAGGTCATGACCAGGAACAGGGTCGCCATGACCGTGGACGGGTCGGCGAACCACTCCCCGCCCACCCCGTCCAGCCCGATCCTGCCCAGGAGCTGGTCGGCGAAGCCGTCGTCCGGGGCGAAGATCATGCCGAACAGCACTCCGGTGATCGCCTCGGACAGGACGTACGGGGCGAAGAACAGCATCCGGTACACCGCCCGGCCGCGCATGCGCTGGTTGAGCAGGACGGCCATGGCGAGCGCGAACGGCAGTTGAAGGACGAGCGACAGCACCACGAGGACCAGACAGCGCCACAGGTCGCCCAGGAAGACCTCGTCCTGGAAGAGCCGGGTGAAGTTCTCGCCGCCGACGTAGTCGGAGGGCATACCGAAGCCGCCCCAGCGGAAGAACGCGGCGTACAGGGCGAACAGCATCGGCAGCAGCACGAGCCCGATGAACAGCACGAGGGCGGGTAGCTGGAAGCCGGTCGCGGTCAGCCAGTTCAGCGCGCGTCGCCGGGCCCGGCTCCGGGCCCGTTCCGCGGCCGGGGGCGGAACGCCGACGTCGGGTCCGGTCCGTTTGTCCGGCAGGAACGTGGAGGTCATCGCCGGCTACTGCTCTTCCTTCGCGGTCCTGGTGATCGACTGGGCGACCTGCTCGGGGGACTTGGAGCCGGCGATGAGCGCGGCGACGCTGTCGTTGACCTCCTGGCCGACGGCGGGCGCGTAGGCCTGGTCGAGGTAGAGCTGGAAGCCGGTGGCCTTCTTCAACTGCTCCTGTACGGCCTTGATGTTGGGGTCGGCGATGGCGCTCTCGGCCGCCGGGACCACGGGGAGGACACCGGTCTTCTTGACCAGTTCCAGGTCGGTGGCCTCGGACGCGAAGAACTTCAGGAAGTCGACGGCCGCCTGCGGGGCGCCCCGGCGCACGGCGTGCCCGCCGCCTCCGCCGAACACCTCGGTGAGGGCGCCCTTGCCCCCCTCGACCGCGGGGAACGGGAAGAAGCCGAGGTCCTTGCCGAGCCCCTTGCCCGCGTCGGCCTGCACCACGGGAGCCCACTGCCCCATGAGCTCCATGGCGGCCTTGCCGTTGCCGACGGTGGCGGCCTGGCCGGTGGGCGTGGAGTAGGCGGCGCCGAGATAGCCCTTCTGGAACGGCTGGAGGCCGACGAGTTCGTCGAGGTGCTCTCCCGCCTCGACGAAGGGGGCGCCGGTGAAGTCCTTGGCGTCGTAGGCCTTCTGCAGCGCGTCGGCGCCGGCGGTGCGCATCGCGAGGTAGGCCCAGTAGTACATGCCGGGCCACTTCTCCTTGCCGGCCAGGGCGAGAGGCGTGACCTCGGCGGACTTCAGCTTCCGTACGGCGTCGAGGAAGCCGGTCCACGTGGTCGGGGGCGCGCTGATGCCGGCCTTCTCGAAGAGGGCCTTGTTGTACCAGAAGCCGATCATGCCGATGTCGAACGGGATGCCGTAGACCTGGTCGTCGATCAGGTAGGGCTCCCTGGCGACCGGGAGCAGGGAGTCGCCCCACGGCTTGGTGCTGTCCGTGAGGTCCTCGACGAGCCCGGCGTCGACCTGCTGCTTGAGCACGCCGCCACCCCAGGTGTGGAAGATGTCGGGCAGCTTCCCGGAGGAGGTCAGGGCCGTCATCTTCGACTTGTAGCCGTCGTTCTCCAGTTGGACGATCTTTATCTTGACCTTGGGGTTCTGCGCCTCGAATTTGCGGGCGAGGGCAGCCCAGACACCCTTGGTCGGCTCGGTGGTGGAGATGTTCCACCATTCGATCGTGGTCGTCCCGGACGACCCTCCGTCCGAGTCCCCGCCGCATGCGGTCAGTGCCGTCATCCCCAGACCGGCCGCGGCGGAGGCCGCCAGGAAGCCGCGGCGGGACAGTGCCGGGTCGCCCATCATGCTCCTCGAAAGTTTCGGATGAACTCCAGAAAGCTGCGTCGTTGCCGCACCCTAGAGACAGCCGCCAAAGGGTGACAACCCCTCGTACACGGTGAATCTTTCCTCGAGTTGAGAGCGTGACCCGGGACGAAACATTCGAGGCGATGAACGAACCTTACGGAGCCCATCCGACCCACGATCACGCAGGGTGTTCGGACACGGGGCGGCCTCGGACACCGCACTGCCGCACGCACGGGCCGCTCGGCAGTCGCCCCACCCGCCCTCAGCTCGCGTTTCACGCCCCGGGCACCCCGAACGGGGGCGCCAGACGCCGAGTCTTAACGGAAGCTTGACGCGCTCACACCTCTCATCCGAGGGCCACGACATCACGCTCCGCTTACGCTGATCGGGCCGTCCAGTGATGGCCGGAAATACCCTGCGCCGCCTCCCGGGAGCACCTTCGATGGCCACCACTGAGCACCTGCCACCGAGCCGTACGGAGGCCACCCCACCCGGTCGCCTGCGCGCCTGGATGCTGGAGGGCCTGTCCGACATGGGCAAGGGCGGCGGCCACACCGGACCCCACGCCGAACCGGAGCCCCCGCACAAGGGCCAGCCCTGGTGGCGGGTGATGTGCCTGACCGGCGTCGACTACTTCTCCACGCTCGGCTACCAGCCGGGCATCGCGGCCCTCGCCGCCGGACTGCTCTCCCCGATCGCGACGATCGTGCTGGTGATCGTCACGCTGGCGGGCGCCCTGCCGGTCTACCGCCGGGTGGCCGAGGAGAGCCCTCACGGCGAGGGCTCGATCGCGATGCTGGAGCGGCTGCTGTCCTTCTGGCAGGGCAAGCTGTTCGTGCTGACCCTGCTGGGCTTCGCCGCCACCGACTTCCTGATCACCATCACCCTGTCGGCCGCCGACGCCTCCACTCACCTGGTGGAGAACCCGCACCTGAACAGCGCCCTGCACGACAAGCAGTTGCTGATCACCCTGATCCTGGTCGCGCTGCTCGGCGCGGTGTTCCTCAAGGGTTTCCTGGAGGCCATCGGCGTCGCGGTCGCCCTGGTGGGCGCCTACCTCGCGCTGAACGCGGTCGTGGTGGCCGTCGGCCTCTACCACGTGGTCACCGCCGGTCACGTGGTCACCGACTGGTCCAGCGCCCTCACCACCCAGCACGGCAACATATTCGTCATGATCGGCGTCGCCCTGCTCGTCTTCCCGAAGCTGGCCCTAGGCCTGTCCGGATTCGAGACCGGTGTCGCCGTGATGCCGCATGTCAAGGGCGACGACGGCGACACGGAGGAGAACCCGAAGGGCCGCATCCGGGACACGAAGAAGCTGCTCACCACGGCCGCTCTCATCATGAGCGTCTTCCTGATCACCACCAGCTTCATCACCACTCTCCTCATCCCGGAGAAGGAGTTCGAGGCGGGCGGCCAGGCCAACGGACGCGCCCTGGCCTATCTGGCGCACGACTACCTCGGCAACGCCTTCGGCACCGTCTACGACGTCTCGACGATCGCCATCCTGTGGTTCGCCGGCGCCTCCGCGATGGCCGGCCTGCTCAATCTGATGCCGCGCTACCTCCCCCGCTACGGCATGGCCCCGCACTGGGCGCGCGCCGTACGGCCCATGGTCATCGTCTTCACCCTGATCGCCTTCCTGGTCACCTGGATCTTCGACGCCGACGTCAACGCGCAGGGCGGCGCCTACGCCACCGGTGTGCTGGTCCTCATCAGCTCCGCCGCGATCGCGGTGACCATCGCCGCCCGCAAGGCCCGGCAGCGCAACTGGACCATCGGCTTCGCGGTCATCTCCGCGGTGTTCCTCTACACAACCGTGCTCAACGTCATCGAGCGCCCGGACGGCGTGAAGATCGGTGCCTGCTTCATCGCCGGGATCATCCTCGTCTCCCTGCTGTCACGGCTGGCCCGGGCGTTCGAGCTGCGCGTGACCAGCGTGTCGCTGGACGGCATGGCGGAGCGCTTCGTCCGGGACATGGCCAGCCGCAGGATGCGGTTCATCGCCAACGAGCCCGACCGGCGCGACATCGCGGAGTACCGGGACAAGATCGAGCAGATCCGGCAGGACAACGACGTGCCCGGGCAGGAGGACTTCGTCTTCGTCGAGGTGACGGTCACCGACCCGTCGGAGTTCGAGGCGAGCCTGACCGTACGCGGCGAGGTGCTTCACGGCCGCTATCGCGTGCTGACCCTGGAGTCCTCCTCCGTCCCCAACGCGCTGGCCGCCCTGCTCCTGCACGCCCGCGACCTGACCGGCTGCACCCCGCACATCTACTTCGAGTGGACCGAAGGCGGACCCTTCACCAACCTCCTGCGCTTCTTCCTGTTCGGCCAGGGCGAGGTCGCCCCGGTGACCCGCGAGGTCCTGCGCGAGGCGGAACGCGACCGGAAGCGGCGGCCGAGGGTGCACGTCGGCTGACCGGCCTCAGCCGCTGGATCTTCTCCTGCCGAAGCCTCTCCGAGGCCGGCGCACCACGACCTGCCCGAAGCTGATCCGGCCGGTGATCCGCACACGCAGCACGACGGGTGCGTCGGCCCCCGCTCCCGCCCGGCGCGCCTTGATCTTGGAGTAGTTCAGCACCAGCGAGCCGGTGTCCACCACGACCCCCGGCCGGGTCACCAGCTTCAGGGCACCGCCGCCCATCTCCAGGTCGATGTGCAGCGTGTCCTGGGTGATCACCGCGTCGGTGAAGTCGAGCGTCACCTCGCCGAACGACGAACGGATCTCCAGGCGCCGCGGCACCACCCAGGCGTCACCACGCCGGGTCGAGGCCCCCTGCTGCTCGATCCGGACGACGTCCTCGGCCTCGACGGGGGTCTCCCCCACCACCTCGGGCAGATCCGTCGTCAGCACGGCCAGCTCACCGACCGTACGGGCGGACAGCGCGGCCTCCAGCCGCTCGTCGAGCTCCTCCAGGGTCAGCCGGCCGTCGCCCGCGGCGACGCGCAGCACGTCCACGATCCGGTCCCGGTCCGCATGCGAGGCCCTCACCTCGGGCGATCCACCGGTACGCGAGAACTCTCCCGCCATCACAGCCCCCCGATCTCCCGGGCGCGGCACCCGGCCCACCCAGTCACCGACTAACGCTATATCGCGTCACACCCGACGGCCAACCCCGCATCCGCCGTTCCCCTCCGCCGCCCCTATCGTGACCGGCATGCAGTCCTACACGATCGGCCAGGCAGCACGACTGCTCGGCGTGAGCCCGGACACCGCCCGGCGCTGGGCGGACGCCGGCCGGATCACCACCCACCGCGACGAGGCCGGGCGACGACTCGTCGACGGACGGGACCTGGCCGCCTTCTCGGTCGAACTCGCCAGGTCCGGCGCCGCCGAGGAGGACGCCCCGTACACCTCGGCCCGCAACGCCTTCCCCGGCATCGTCACCGCGATCAAACTCGGCGACGTCGCCGCCCAGGTGGAGATCCAGGCCGGTCCCCACCGGCTCGTCTCCCTGCTCACCCGCGAGGCCGTCGAGGAACTGGGCCTGGAGGTGGGCATGGAGGCGACGGCCCGCGTGAAGTCGACGAACGTCCACATCGACCGCGTCTGAGCCGTACGTACGAACGCACATACACACCCGCAGGGCCATCCACCCTCGCTCATGCGAAGTGACAGGAGACTTCTGCCTCGCAGATGCGTCAGTATGATCGACGTATCGGAAGGGCCCGGCGGGCTCTTCCTCCGGCACACAGAGGGAGTGGCCCCGAGATGACCCGTTCCGCGCACCGGACCCGCCGGATGCTCCAGGTCGCCGGTGTGTCCGCCGCGGCGCTGCTGACCCTGAGCGCCTGCTCCTCCTCCGACTCGGGTTCGGACAAGGGCTCCTCGGCGTCCTCGTCACCGAAGCTCTCCGGCGAGGTCACCGTCTTCGCCGCCGCTTCCCTCAAGGAGAGCTTCACGACGCTGGGCAAGGAGTTCGAGAAGGACCACCCGGGCACGAAGGTCACCTTCAACTTCGGCGGCAGCGACACCCTTGCCGCGAGCATCACCAGCGGCGCCCCGGCCGATGTCTTCGCCGCCGCCAGCACCAAGACCATGGCGATCGTGACGGACAAGGGGGACGCGGCGGGCACGCCGGCCACCTTTGTCCGCAACCGGCTGGAGATCGCCACCCTGCCGGGCAACCCCGACCGGATCTCCTCACTGAAGGACCTCACCAAGTCCGGCCTGAAGGTCGTCCTGTGCGACAAGACGGTCCCGTGCGGTGCCGCCGCCCAGAAGGCACTGGACGCCGGCGGCCTGAAGCTCACCCCCGTCTCCTACGAACAGGACGTCAAGAGCGCCCTGACCAAGGTCGAGCTGAAGGAGGCCGACGCCGCCGTCGTCTACAAGACCGACGTGCGCGCGGCGGGTGACAGGGTGGAGGGCGTGGAGTTCCCCGAGTCGGCCAAGGCCGTCAACGACTATCCGATCTCGCTGCTCAAGAACGCCCCCAACCCCGACACGGCGAAGGCCTTCATGGCACTGGTGAGGTCCGCCGAAGGCCAGCAGGTGCTGTCCGGGGCCGGGTTCCTCAAGCCGTGACGAGCACCGACACCGTGGAGAGCCGGCCCCGCCGCGACCGCACCGTCCGGCGGAGCCGCACGGTGCCGGTTCCCCTGCTGGTGCCCGCCCTGGCCGGACTGGCCTTCCTGCTGCTGCCCCTGATCGCCCTGCTCGTCCGGGCGCCCTGGCGCAGCCTTCCCGAGCAGCTGACCAGCGCCGACGTGTGGGAGGCGCTGCGGCTCTCCCTCATCTGCGCGACGGCGGCGACGGGGTTGAGCCTGGTGGTCGGGGTGCCCCTGGCCTGGCTGCTGGCCCGCACGCGGTTCCCCGGCCGCGGTTTCGTACGGGCCCTGGTGACGCTGCCGCTGGTGCTGCCGCCGGTCGTGGGCGGTGTGGCCCTGCTGCTGGCCTTCGGGCGCAACGGCGTGATCGGGCAGTGGCTCGACTCCTGGTTCGGGATCACCCTGCCCTTCACCACGACGGGTGTGGTCCTCGCCGAGACCTTCGTGGCGATGCCGTTCCTCGTGATCAGCGTGGAGGGCACCCTGCGGGCCGCCGACCCGCGCTACGAGGAGGCGGCCACCACCCTGGGCGCCTCCCGCTTCACCGCGTTCCGCCGGGTCACCCTGCCGCTGATCGCGCCGGGCATCGCGGCCGGTGCCGTGCTGGCCTGGGCCCGTGCGCTAGGCGAGTTCGGCGCGACGATCACCTTCGCGGGCAACTTCCCGGGCCGCACCCAGACCATGCCGCTCGCGGTCTACCTCGCCCTGCAGAACGACCCGGCCGCCGCGATCGCCCTGAGCCTGGTGCTGCTGGCCGTGTCCATCGCGGTACTCGCCGCCCTGCGCGACCGCTGGATGACGGCCTCCTGACACCCTGGACGTACACCTCATGACCCAGACGACCGACCGCGACGACACATCCGGCCTTCTGGCCGAGGGCCTCGACGCCCACCTCGTGGTCGACCGCGGCGCTTTCCGGCTCGATGTCACGCTCGCCGCCGCCCCCGGTGACGTCGTCGCGCTGCTCGGGCCCAACGGCGCGGGCAAGACCACCGCCCTGCGCGCGCTCGCGGGTCTCGCGCCGCTCACGTCGGGCCATCTGGCACTGGACGGCAGGCGGCTGGACGGCATACCTCCCGAGTCCCGCCCGGTAGGCGTCGTCTTCCAGGACTATCTGCTCTTCCCGCATCTGACCGCCCTGGACAACGTCGCCTTCGGGCCGCGCTGCCGGGGCACCGGCAAGGCCGAGGCCCGCGCCCAGGCCGCCGAGTGGCTGGACCGTATGGGCCTGGCCGACCACGCCGGTGCCAAGCCCCGCCGTCTCTCCGGCGGCCAGGCCCAGCGCGTGGCCCTGGCCCGGGCCCTGGCCACCCTGCCCCGGCTGCTGCTCCTCGACGAACCCCTCGCCGCCCTCGACGCCCGCACCCGCCTGGAGGTGCGTGCCCAGCTCCGGCGTCACCTCGCCGAGTTCGAGGCGGTCGCCGTCCTCGTCACACACGACCCGCTGGACGCCATGGTGCTGGCCGACCGCCTGGTCGTCGTCGAGCACGGCCATGTCGTCCAGGAGGGCACGCCCTCAGACATCGCCCGCCACCCCCGCACGGACTACATCGCCCGGCTCGTCGGCCTCAACCTGTACCGGGGACAGGCCGACGGCCACACGGTCCGGCTCGACACGGGTCCGGCCATCACGACCACGGAGGAACTCTCCGGCCCGGCCTTCGTGGCCTTCCCGCCCGGCGCGGTGACGCTGTACCGGCAACGCCCCAGCGGCTCCAGCGCCCGCAACCTGTGGCGCTGCGAGGTCGCCGGCCTGGAGACGCACGCCGACCAGATCCGCGTGGACCTCACCGGCGAACTCCCTCTGACCGCCGACCTCACCACGGTCGCCGCGGCCGAACTCGATCTGCACCCCGGGGCACCGGTCTGGGCGGCGGTCAAGGCGACGCAGACGCACGCGTACCCGGCATAAGGCACTCACCGGGCTACCGTGCACCCATGAGCCTGAGCATCCGCAACCAGCTCCCCGGCACCATCACCGCCGTCACGCCGGGCGAGGCCATGGCGACGGTCAGGGTTCGCCTCACCGGCGGCCAGGACCTCACCGCCGCGATCACCCGCGAAGCCGCCGACGACCTCGGTCTCACACCGGGCACCACCGTGCGCGCCCTGGTGAAGTCGACGGAGGTCGCGCTGGCCACCGCCCCCGTCGAGGGCCTGTCCATCCGCAACCGGCTCCCCGGCACGGTCACCGGCATCGCGGCCGGCGACGCGATGGCCACCGTCCGGATCACCGTCGAAGGCGGCGAACTGACGGCGGCGATCACCAAGGACGCCGCGGACGATCTCCGCCTCTCGGCCGGAACCCCCGTCGTCGCCCTGATCAAGTCGACCGAGGTGTCACTCGCCGTCGCATGACGGACATGACGAAGGGGCCCCGCACCGCGGAGCCCCTTCTTCTGACCGGTCGGTCGATCAGTCCTCGTACGCGTCCAGCGGCGGGCAGGAGCACACCAGGTTCCGGTCGCCGAAGGCCTGGTCGATGCGGCGCACCGGCGGCCAGTACTTGTCGGAAGCCGCGACTCCGGCCGGGAAGACCGCGTCCTCACGGCTGTAGGCGTGCTCCCACTCCCCGGCGAGCGCGCCGGCGGTGTGCGGGGCGCCCCGCAGCGGGTTGTCATCCGCGGGCCACGCGCCGGAGCCGACCTTCTCGATCTCCGCACGGATGGCGATCATCGCCTCGCAGAACCGGTCCAGCTCGGCCAGGTCCTCCGACTCGGTCGGCTCGATCATCAGCGTCCCGGCCACCGGGAACGACATCGTCGGCGCGTGGAAGCCGTAGTCGATCAGCCGCTTGGCGACGTCGTCGACGCTCACGCCGGTCGCCTTGGTCAGCGGCCGCAGGTCGATGATGCACTCGTGCGCGACAAGCCCGCCGGGGCCGGTGTAGAGCACCGGGTAGTGCGGCTCCAGGCGCTTGGCGATGTAGTTGGCGCTGAGCACCGCCACCTGCGTGGCCCGCTTCATTCCCTCGCCGCCCATCAGCCGGACGTACGCCCACGAGATCGGCAGGATCCCGGCCGAGCCCCACGGCGCCGCCGAGATGGGGCCGACCCCGGTCTCCGGGCCCGCCTCGGGCTGCAGCGGATGGTTCGGCAGATACGGCGCGAGGTGCTCACGCACCGCCACCGGACCCACGCCGGGCCCGCCGCCGCCGTGCGGGATGCAGAACGTCTTGTGCAGGTTCAGGTGCGACACGTCCCCGCCGAAGTGCCCCGGCTTGGCCAGCCCCACGAGCGCGTTCAGGTTGGCCCCGTCGACGTAGACCTGCCCGCCCGCCTCGTGCACCTGGGCGCAGATCTCGGAGACGTGCTCCTCGAACACACCGTGGGTCGAGGGGTACGTGATCATCAGCACCGCCAGCTCGTAACGGTGCTGCTCGATCTTCGCCCGCAGGTCCTCGACGTCGATCTCCCCGTCGTCGGCGGTCTTGACGACGACGACCTTCATGCCCGCCATCACCGCGCTCGCGGCGTTGGTCCCGTGCGCGGACGAGGGGATCAGGCACACGGTGCGCTGCTCGTCCCCATTGGCCCGGTGGTACCCGCGTACGGCGAGCAGACCGGCCAGCTCGCCCTGCGACCCGGCGTTCGGCTGGAGGGACACCTTGTCGTACCCGGTGACCTCGGCGAGACGCTCCTCCAGCTCGTGGATGAGCGTGAGGTAGCCCTCGGCCTGCCCGGCGGGGGCGAAGGGGTGCAGCTGCCCGAACTCGGGCCAGGTGACCGGCTCCATCTCCGTGGTCGCGTTGAGCTTCATGGTGCAGGAGCCCAGCGGGATCATGCCGCGGTCGAGCGCGTAGTCGCGGTCGGCCAGCCGCCGCAGGTAGCGCAGCATGGCGGTCTCGGAGCGGTACTGGTGGAAGACGGGGTGCGTCATGTACTCGTCGGACCGCAGCAGGGCACCCGGAAGCCCGTCCTCCGTAGCGGCGTCCAGCGCCTCGACGACACCCTCGACCCCGAACGCGGCCCATACGGCACGAAGCTGGGCCCGCGTCGTGGTCTCGTCGCAGGAGATCGAGACGTGGTCGGCGTCGACGGGACGCAGGTTGACCCCGTTCCGCTCGGCGGCGGCCACGACCTCGGCGGCCCGGCCCTCGACGCGCACGGTCAGGGTGTCGAAGTAGGCCCCGTGCACGACCTCGACACCGCCGCTCGCGAGCCCGGCGGCGAGGACCGTGGCGTACCGGTGGGTGCGCCGCGCGATGCTCTTCAGGCCTTCCGGCCCGTGGTAGACGGCGTACATACCGGCCATGACGGCGAGCAGCACCTGCGCGGTGCAGATGTTGCTGGTGGCCTTCTCACGACGGATGTGCTGCTCACGCGTCTGCAGCGCCAGCCGGTAGGCCTTGTTCCCGTCGGCGTCCACGGACACCCCGACGAGCCGCCCGGGCAGGCTGCGCGCCATCTTCTCCCCGACGGCCATGTAACCGGCGTGCGGTCCGCCGAAGCCCATCGGCACGCCGAACCGCTGCGTCGTCCCGACCGCGATGTCCGCGCCGAGCTCACCGGGCGACGTCAGCAGGGTCAGCGCGAGCAGATCGGCGGCGACGGTGACGAGCGCCCCGAGCTCGTGCGCCTGGTCGATGACCGGCTTGATGTCCCGTACGGCTCCGGAGGCGCCCGGGTACTGGATCAGCACGCCGTTGATCTCGCGCTCGGCGACCTCGGCGGGGATGCCGTCACTGAGATCGGCGACGACGACCTCGACACCGGTCGGCTCGGCCCGGGTCTCGATCACGGCGATGGTCTGCGGCAGCGCGTCCGCGTCGACCAGGAACAGGCCCTTCTTGTTCTTGCCCAGCCGCCGCGACAGCGCCATGGCCTCGGCCGCCGCGGTGCCCTCGTCGAGCAGGGAGGCGCCGGAGGTCGGCAGTCCGGTCAGGTCGGCGACCATGGTCTGGAAGTTGAGCAGCGCCTCGAGCCGGCCCTGCGAGATCTCCGGCTGGTACGGCGTGTAGGCCGTGTACCAGGACGGGTTCTCCATGACGTTGCGCATGATGACCGGCGGCGTGAACGTGCCGTAGTAGCCGAGCCCGATCATGGAGCCGAGGACCTGGTTGCGGTCGGCGAGGGAGCGCAGCTCGGCGATCACCTCGGCCTCGCTGCGGGCGCCCGGCAGATCCAGTGCCTCGGCACTCTTGATCACGGCAGGCACGGCGGCGGCCGTGAGCTCGTCCAGCGAGCCGTAGCCGACGTGCGCGAGCATCTTGGCGCACGCCTCGTGGTCGGGGCCGATGTGGCGCTGCTCGAAGGGAACTGCCTCTTCGAGCTCGGAGAGCGGAATGCGATGGGCGGTCATATGCGGAGGCCTCCTGGTCTGACACGACCTTCGAGGGGCACCACGACACGGGTACCCGGACGGCCTCCCCCTCTGTCATGTCAACCTGAGAGCTTCACCGGATCGCCCGAAGGCCTCCGGCTTTCACCGTCGGTGAGAGCGGAAGCCGTGACATCCGCCCTGCTTTCCAGAGTGACCTCGTCCGTGCGGTACGTGGGCCTGAGAGATTCCGGGGAGGATTTGCTCCTTCGGCGCCTCCGATGATGTCTGGAGGACTCTCCCGCACGGGGTCAGCAGCCGTAGTCAGCCTACCAGCGCGGTCGACGCACGAACCTTCGAGTGGCCGCCTCCTCGATTGTGCCGTTTTGTAGGGGTTACGGATGAGTTGCGACCATGTGGAGGGCCCGTGCGAACCGATATCGATCCGCGCAACCTGATCGGCCGCAAGGCGTTCGACCGCAACGGAACCAGGATCGGCACGATCGACGAGGTCTACCTCGACGACGCAACCGGCGTCCCGGAGTGGGCGGCCATACGGACCGGTCTGTTCAGCAGGGACGCTTTCGTCCCCCTCGAGCCCAGCGAACTGATCGACGGCGCCCTCCACGTGCCCTTCGACCGCGCCCTGATCAAGGACGCCCCCGACTTCGGCGTGGGCCGCCACCTCTCCCCGGAGCAGGAACTGCAGCTCTACCACCACTACGGCCTCGACGTCGCCGCCCCTCCCCCGCTCCAGGACCACGAGTTCGGCAAAATGGCAGGCACGGACGAGACGGCCTGAAGCCCCCGGCGAGCCCCCTAAGGGGCGGCGGAGCGCAGCCCCACACCCCCGGAGTCACCATCCGGCCCATGACCCTCCTCGGGCTCTCGTAACACCAGCGGCAACGGATCCGCCGGCTCCAGCTCCGGATCGTCGACCCGGAAGGTCCGCACACGCCCGGGCTCCGAGTCAGGCGTCTCGAACCGAACGGTGACCCGCCCCAGGCCGCTGCCCTGCACCCACCCGTGCCCGAACCCGGCGTGCCGCACATCGTGCCCGGCGGGCCACCGCCGCTCGGCCGGCGCGGGCTGCTCCTCGACCGGCGCCGCGGCGTGCTCCTCGACCGGGCCCTCCGCGACCGCCCGCTCCCCGGCCGCCTGCGCGAACAGATCCTCCTGCGTGTAGTCGGCGAGCCCGCTGACACCCACTCCGAGCAGCCGCACGCCGCCCGTCGTGTCGACCGACTCCAGCAGTCTGGCCGCCGCTTCACGGATCACCCCGGGATCGTCCGTCGGCCCCCGCAGCGTCTCGGACCGGGTGCGTGTCGAGAAGTCGTACCGCCGCACCTTCAGCACGATGGTCCGCCCGGACAGCCCGGCCCCGCGCAGCCGCCCGACGCAGCGGTCGGCGAGCCGCTGCACCTCCAACCCGACCCGCAGCCGGTCGTGGATGTCCACGTCGTAGGTGTCCTCGACCGACACCGACTTCGCTTCCCGCTCCGCCACCACGGGCCGGTCGTCCCGCGCCAGCGCCATGGCGTAGAGCCCGTGCCCGTGGGCCTTCCCCAGCAGCCGGACCAGCTCGTCCTCACCCGCCTCGGCTATCTCCTCGACCGTGGTGATCCCGGCCCGCCGCAGATGGTCGCCCGTCGCCGGCCCGACTCCCGGCAGGGTCCGCACCGACATCGGCCCCAGCATCGCCCGCTCCGTCCCCGGCTCGATCACCACCAGCCCGTCGGGCTTGGCCTGCTCCGAGGCGATCTTCGCGAGCATCTTGGACGCGGCCAGCCCCACCGACCCCGTGAGCCCCGTGACGGCCCGGATGTCCGCACGCAGCTTCACCCCGGCCAGCCGCGCCGACCGCTCGTCCCAGGCCGCGTCCCCGGCCTCCAGGTCCACGAACGCCTCGTCCAGGCTCAGCGGCTCCACCAGCGGCGACAGCGCCCCCAGCAGCTCCATCACCCGCTCGCTGATCGCCCGGTAGAGCCCGAAGCGCGGCACGAGATACGCGGCGTTGGGCGCGAGCCGCCGGGCCTGCGCCATGGGCAACGCCGAATGCACCCCGAAGACCCGGGCCTCGTACGACGCGGTCGCGACCACACCCCGCGGCCCGAGTCCGCCCACGACCACGGCCTTCCCGCGCAGACTCGGCTTGGACGCCTGCTCCACCGAGGCGAAGAAGGCATCCATGTCGAGATGCAGGATCGTAGGCGCGGTTCTCACAACTCCGATGCTGCCCTACGCCACTGACAACGCACTGCCAACGCCGTGCCGAACCAGCCCGACCGCCCCGGGAGATACCGCTTGCCGCCCGGCGCGGAAACGTCCCGCCTACTGCGGCCGCACGCGCACAGCACCTTCCAACGGGTCAGACAGCCCGGTTCCGCCGCCGCGCCAGCTCGTCCGCCGGGTTGGGCCCGACCAGGGTCTCGCCGGTGTCGATCCGCTCCCCGTGAAGCTGGGACAGCGCGCTCTCGACATCCCGCCACACCACACCCACGGCGATCCCGAAGACGCCCTGTCCCCCTTGGAGCAGGGCGTGCACCTCGTCGGGCGAGGTGCACTCGTAGACCGTCGCACCGTCACTCATCAGCGTCATCCGCTCCAGATCGCGAAAACCGCGTTCCCTGAGGTGCTGGACCGCCGTGCGGATGTTCTGCAGGGACACCCCGGTGTCGAGGAACCGCTTGACGATCTTCAGGACGACGACGTCCCGGAAGCTGTACAACCGCTGTGTCCCGGACCCGTAGGCGGGGCGCACACTCGGCTCGACGAGACCGGTGCGGGCCCAGTAGTCGAGCTGCCGGTAGGTGATACCGGCGGCCGCGCAGGCCGTGGGGCCGCGATAGCCGATCTGCTCGGACGCCATGGACGTCGTCCCTCCGCTGCTCGGCACGGCCGACGGTCGCTGCGGAGCGTGATCGGCCGCACCATCGGGCTGGGGATACCCCCCGCCCGAAAGGAGCCGAGAGGCGGGGGGAGCGTACGGACCGCTCGCCCTGAGACTGCGCTCGGGGCCGCCCCCAGCCGTACCGTCGCCGCTGCTTCTCACGCCGACCTCCGTCCTTGACCTGCCTTCTCGACGGTAGGCAGTCACCCGGGGTGCGTCAACGATCGCCGCACTCGCCACGCCGAGTGATAATCACCCTAAGAGTGGTTTCCCGTGCCCCACCGCGGGGAAAGGCTAGCCGAATGCCTTCGGCACGGGCCGTGTGACGCTCTCACTCGCCACCGGCACATGCGGGCAATTCACCCCTCACA
Organism: Streptomyces sp. NPDC056948; assembly: GCF_042674225.1. Taxonomy (NCBI): domain Bacteria; kingdom Bacillati; phylum Actinomycetota; class Actinomycetes; order Kitasatosporales; family Streptomycetaceae; genus Streptomyces; species Streptomyces sp. NPDC056948. Next base: position 13,667 of record NZ_JBHUQX010000045.1, on the reverse strand, counting down.
CATACGGCGGCGGCCCCGCCGCGGACTCAACGTCCGCCGGGCCGCCCACGCGTCTCACGACCGCTGCCACTCCCAGCCAGACCGGCACTCACCGGCCTCCGGAGCTCACTGGCTGCTGCTGCCGAAGTCCTCCGGGGAGATCTGGTCGAGGAACTCGCGGAACTTCTCCACCTCGTCCTCCTGCTCGTCCGGGATCGCGATACCGGCGTCGTCGAGCACCGTGTCACTCCCGTAGATCGGCGTCCCGGTGCGCAGGGCCAGCGCTATGGCGTCGGACGGACGGGCGCTCACCTCGACGCCGCTGGCGAAGACCAGCTCCGCGTAGAAGACGCCCTCACGCAGGTCCGTGATACGCACTTCCGTGAGCTCCTGACCGACGGCTTCCAGCACGTCCTTGAAAAGGTCGTGGGTCAGCGGCCGCGCGGGAGCCATGCCCTGCTGGGCGAAGGCGATCGCCGTCGCCTCCCCCGGCCCGATCCAGATGGGGAGGTAACGGTCGCCTCCCACTTCACGCAGCAGCACGATCGGTTGGTTGGAGGGCATTTCGACCCGGACACCTACGACATCGAGCTCGTTCACACAGCAACCCTAGGCCGTGCTCGGGACGTTTGGGTAGTCGGGCAGGGATCGGGCGCCTGATCCGGCCCCCACGCGTCCGGCCGCCTCATGGCAGCCGCACCCCGAGCGCCGTCTGCACCAGCGCGGCGTGCAGCTTCACCGTGAGCCCCGCCAGCTCCTTGGTACGGGCCTCAGCATGAGCCCTGGTCTGCGGGTTCCGGTGCCGCTTCAACGGGGCCACCACCTGGTCCACCAGCCCGGCCTCACGGTCGGCGGCGGCTTTCATCACCCGCAGGTGCCGCGGCTCGATCCCGAACCGCCCCAGCTCGGCGACGAGCGCAGCCACCGTGACCGCCTCCGCCTCGTACGCCCCGTCCTCCAGTGGAGTGACCAGCCCGTACGACTCCCACTCCTTGAGCTCGCCCTCGTCCACCCCGGCGGCGGCGAGCAGCTCCTCACGCCCGACCCTGGCAGCGGTGGGAGGCCCCTCGTAGGGCTCGGGCGCGGAATCGCCATCACGCTGACGGCCCACGGTCGGCAGCGGGACGGCCTCACCGCGCTCCATGGCCTCCAGGTGCTCGCGAATCACCTTCAGGGGCAGGTAGTGATCCCGCTGCATCCTCAGGACGTGACCGAGGCGCTCCACGTCGCGGGCGCTGAACTTGCGATACCCCGAGGGGGTCCGCTGCGGCTCGATGAGCCCCTCCGACTCCAGGAACCGGATCTTGGAGATGGTGACTTCGGGAAACTCGTCGCGCAGCGCGTTCAGCACCGTGCCGATGCTCATCAGCCCACTGTCCGTGGCGGCGGCGCCGTGCCCGGCACCGCCGCTCGGTGTATGAAGCATGGACCTTCCCTGACGGACGGACCTTCGCTGGGGTTCCCCGGAGACAGTCCGGGTCAGTAACCCCGCTGGCTGGCGTAGAAGACCAGCCGGTACTTGCCGATCTGCACCTCGTCACCGTTGCTCACAGCGACCTGGTCGATCCGCTCGCGGTTCACGTACGTGCCGTTCAGGCTGCCCACGTCGGCCACCGTGAACGAGCCGTCCTGACCGCGCCGGAACTCCACGTGCCGCCGGGAGACCGTCACGTCGTCCAGGAAGATGTCGCTCTGCGGATGACGGCCGGCCGTGGTCAGATCGCCGTCCAGCAGGAAGCGGCTGCCCGAGTTCGGCCCGCGGCGCACGACCAGGAGCGCGGAGCCCAGCGGCAGCGCGTCCACGGCCGCCTGCGCCTCGGGAGACAGGGTCGGCGTAGGCGTCTGGCCGGTGGCCTCGGCGTCGTAGGCCTCGAGACCGGAGATGGAGATCGTGGAAGTCGTCTCGGACGGACGCTCCGGCGTCGCCCCCGCTCGCAGCGGCGCGCCGCAGTTGGAGCAGAAGCGGCTGTTCTCCGCGTTGCGGTTGCCGCACCTCGTACACACCAGGGCCGACATGGGATCCTCCTGCCGCGGCTGCCCACCGGGAGCATTGGACGCATACGGGTCGGAGAACCCTCCACCCGCACTTGAGGGTTGCCCGAAACCTATGCCGCCGGGCTGCGCAGGGTCAACCGACGGCGCGCCCTGACCTCCGGAAACGTCGCCGCCCGGACCGCCGACCTGGTCCCGGAACAACGGCCGCTGGCCCTCCGCGTCAGGCTGTGCGCGATGACGGGCGGTCGCATTGTCGCTGCCCTCTCGCGGGCTCTTGCCGAACAACTTCGCAAACAACTTCACGGGCGATTCCCCTTGACCGAAACAGACCCGCCCGTGGGGCAGGACGAACCCTGACTGAACACTCTGGCCGACCCGGACATCCTGACAACGTCCGTCTGCACCAGACAGTTTCCACCACGCACCACCCATTCGGTGCGCCGACCCCCCGCAACCTCATGCCCTCGCCGGACGCCGCCCATGCACCGCCGGTTCACTGGGAGGACGACCGAGCGTAGTCAGGCCGCTTCGCTGCTCGCAAGGCGTCCACGACGATCTTGGTCGACCGCTCCACGGTGACGATGGCCTGTTCCTTCTCGAGAGTCTGCACCACGCCTCCGGGGATGTTGAGCGCCGGCTCGAGGTCCTGCGACTTGCCGATGACCTTGAAACGATAGGGCGCGTTGATCTTGTTCCCGTCGACGCTCACACCCTTGCCGGAGTCCGTGAGATACGTGCCGGCGACGACCCGTACGCCGTTCACCTGGATCGCCTCGGCACCCGCCGCACGCAGCTCCTGGACCGCGTCGAGCAGCATGTCCGACTCGACCGTCCCCTTCGTGTCCTCGATGGTCATGGTGATGCCGGGCCCCTGCGCGGCCACCGTGCCCGCCAGGATGCCGAGTTGCCGCTCCTTCTCGATCGTCTGCTTCCGGGCCTCCTCGGCCTGGTCAGAGCTGTTCTCCAGCTCGTCGCGCTGCTTCTCGAGCCCTTGCTTCTCGTCCTCAAGACGCTGGGTACGGTCATCCAGTTCATCGAGGATGCGGACAAGATCTTCCTGGCGCGCACCACGCAGGGCGCTGTCACTGTCGCTGTTCGAGGCCACCTGCACGGCCAGCCCGAAGCCCAGGCCGAACAGCAGCAGCGCGACGATGAGTTGGGCCCGGCTGACCCGCGGCGGCCACAACCCCTGCACCAGCCGCTGCCGCCCGGTCAGCCGCGGCTCGGGCGCCACCTCCGACTCCGGCTCCGGATCAGGTGCCGGTTCGGGCGCCGGTTCAGGCTCCGGGGTGTCCTGGGTGGCAGGCTCCGCCGCGGCCACCTCCTGGGGCAGCTCCTTGCGGAGCCGGTTCCCGGACTCGCCGCTCCCGTCGCGCTGCTCCGCGCGCGTGTCGCCGTTCTCCTCGGCGCGCTTCTTGTCGTTCTCGCTCATCGGCCTCACGCCCGGAAGACGTGCCGACGGATCGCCGCGGCATTGGAGAAGATCCGGATACCGAGGACGACCACCACACCGGTGGACAGCTGGGCACCCACGCCCAGCTTGTCACCCAGGAACACGATCAACGCGGCCACGACCACGTTCGACAGGAACGACACCACGAAGACCTTGTCGTCGAAGATGCCGTCGAGCATGGCGCGCAGACCGCCGAAGACGGCGTCGAGCGCCGCTACGACGGCGATCGGCAGATAAGGCTCGACCACCGCCGGAACCTCAGGCCGGACCAACAGGCCGGCCACGACTCCCACGACGAGGCCCAGTACGGCGATCACGATGTGCCCTTCTCGCTCTTCTCAGTGCTCGGCTGTGCTGTACGTACGATCACACTCGGTGCGGCAGGCAGCCGGAGGTCGTCCTCCGCGGAGATTGCGGTCCTGACGCCGTAGCTCTCCTGGAGCGCGTTCAGATACAACCCGTCCGCGCTGTTCTGGAACCGCGTGCTCAGCCGCTGCCCGTCCCCCACCGCGAGCACCGTGTACGGCGGCACCAGCGGTTTGTTGTCGACCAGTATCGCGTCCCCCGCGGCCCTGATCGCGGACAGCGCCGTCAGCCGCTGCCCGTTGATGGAGACCGCCTCGGCGCCCGACTCCCACAGCCCGTTGACCACGCGCTGCATGTCCCGGTCACGCACCCGGCCGGTGTCGGAGAACCCGGAGGCCTCGCGCGGGTCGCCGTCACTGCCCGCACCGGTGTCCTTGGCGTCGTTCACCACGAGCTTCACGCCGGGACCGTGCACCGCGGCGGCGCCGGACATGATGCCCACCAGATCGGACCCGGCGCTGCCACTGTGCTTCAGCGCCTCGCGCTGCCGGGCGCTGACGTCCGCCCGCAGCTCGTCGACGGAGTCCTCCAGCTTGTCCGCCTTCTCGCTCTCCCGGTCGATGCGGTCGACCAGCTCTTCCCGCTCCTTGGCGACGACCGGTGCGGCGACCCGCGCCTGTGCCGCTCCGACGGTCACGACCAGGGCCGCGAGCACCAGGCCCGCCGCGAGCCCCAGCTTCGCCCTGAGAGTCTTCGGCATGCCGGCGTCGCCCGCGTCCTTCTTCCGCTCGGCGGCCTGGGCATATCCGTCGTCGAGGCTGTGGTCCATGACGTTGGTGAGCAATGACATGGACGCATCCAGGCGCCGGGGCCGCGTCGGTGTGCTCCGAATGGGGGGTTGCTGCGGCATGCCGCACATCGTCGCACGTCGCGGCCACTACCTCCGAACGGCCCCACCGGCGTGCCGGACAGGCCCCGTTGAGGACACTTGTCCGGCACGCACGCGTGCAGCTCGTTCTACCGGCCGGCGCTGTCCACCACGGCCGACCACTCGTCCAGCAGGGCCTGCGCGGAGGCGTCGTCCGGCCCCTCGGCCCACAGGTGGGTGACGGCCTCCGCGGGGTCGGGCAGCACCATCACCCAGCGCCCGTCGGTCTCCACCACACGCACGCCGTCCGTGGTGTCCACGAAGCGATCTCCGGCCGCCTCGACGACCCGCCGCATCACGAGGCCCTTGACAGCCCAAGGGGTCGCCAGGTCCCGCTTCAGGACGTGCGCCCGCGGGATCCGGGCGTCGATCTGGCTGAGCGTGAGCTGCGTCCGCGCCACGAGCCCGATGAGCCGTACGAAAGCCGCGGTGGCGTCGTACACACTGCTGAACTCGGGGACGATGAACCCGCCCTTGCCGTCACCGCCGAAGATCGTCCCTTCCTCACCACCGACGCGCGTGAGGTCGTCGGGAGAGGTCGTCGTCCACTCGACCTGGGTCCCGTGGTACGCCGCCACCTGCTCGGCGATCCGGGTCGTGGTCACCGGGAGCGCGACCCTGCCGCTACGCCGCTCGGCGGCTACGAGGTCCAGCATCACGAGCAGCGCCCGGTCGTCCTCGATGATGCGCCCCTTCTCGTCGACGAGGGACAGCCGCTCACCGACCGGGTCGAACCGCACCCCGAAGGCGGCACCGGAGGACGCCACGATCTCCCCGAGACGCACCATCCCCGACCGCCGCATGTCGGCCGTCTCCGTCGGCCTGGACTCGTCCAGACCGGGGTTGATCGTCAGCGAGTCGACCCCGAGCTTCCCGAGCAGACTCGGCAGCACGAGTCCCGCGCTGCCGTTGGACGCGTCCACGACGACCTTCAGTCCGGACTCGGAGATGCCCGTCGTGTCGACGTTCCGCAGCAGCGACCCGGTGTACGAGTCGAAGACGCTGGCCGGGAAGTGCAGATCCCCGATCTCTCCGGGGAACGCCCGACGGTACTCCTGCCGCGCGAACACCCGGTCCAGCTTCCGCTGGCTGCCCTGCGACAGGTCCGCACCGTTCCCGTCGAAGAACATGATGTCCACGGAGTCCGGCACCCCGGGCGTGGTACGGATCATGATCCCGCCCGCACTGCCCCGCGCGGTCTGCTGCCGCGCCACGGGCAGCGGCACATTCTCCAGGTCCCGTACGTCGATGGCGCTGGCCTGCAACGCGGAGATCACCGCCCGCTTCAGCGCACGGGCGCCACGCGAATGGTCCCGGGCCGTGGTGACGGTCGAGCCCTTCTTCAAGGTGGTCGCATACGCACCGGCAAGCCGCACGGCCAGCTCCGGCGTGATCTCGACGTTCAGGATGCCGGACACACCGCGGGCTCCGAAGAGGTGCGCCTGTCCCCTGGACTCCCAGATGACCGAGGTGTTGACGAAAGCACCGGCTTCGATGGTCTTGAACGGATAGACCCGCACATTGCCCTGGACGATCGATTCTTCACCGATCAGACACTCATCACCGATGACCGCCCCGTCCTCGATCCGCGCCGCGCGCATGATGTCGGTGTTCTTCCCGACCACGCATCCGCGCAGATTGCTGTGCGGCCCCACGTAGACGTTGTCGTGAACGACGGACTTGTGCAGAAAAGCGCCGCTCTTGACCACCACGTTGGAGCCCACGACGGAGTGCTCACGGAGCTCGGCGCCGGCCTCGACCTTGGCGTAGTCCCCGATGTAAAGGGGACCGCGGAGCACGGCGTCGGGGTGCACCTCCGCGCCTTCGGCAACCCAGACGCCTGCGGAGATCTCGAACCCGTCGATGTCGACGTCGACCTTGCCCTCCAGGACGTCGGCCTGCGCCTTCACATAGCTCTCGTGGGTGCCGACGTCCTCCCAGTACCCCTCGGCGATATAGCCGTAGACGGGCTTGCCTTCCTTCATCAACTGCGGGAAGACATCGCCCGACCAGTCGACGGGCACATCGGGCTCGACATAGTCGAAGACCTCGGGCTCCATCACGTAGATGCCGGTGTTCACGGTGTCGGAGAAGACCTGGCCCCAGGTGGGCTTCTCGAGGAAGCGCTCCACCTTGCCTTCCTCGTCGACAATGGTGATGCCGAATTCCAGCGGATTGGGAACACGCGTCAGACAAACTGTGACCAGCGCGCCCTTTTCCTTGTGGAAATTGATGAGCTCGGTGAGGTCGAAATCCGTCAGAGCATCGCCGGAGATGACGAGGAAGGCATCGTCCTTCAATGCCTCTTCGGCGTTCTTGACGCTTCCGGCGGTACCGAGTGGCTTCTCCTCATTGGCATAGGTCAGCTCCATACCGAGCTCTTCACCGTCACCGAAGTAGTTCTTGACGAGAGAGGCCAGGAACTGGACGGTAACGACGGTTTCATTGAGCCCATGCCTTTTGAGCAGCCGCAGAACGTGCTCCATGATCGGGCGGTTGGCCACGGGCAGGAGCGGCTTGGGCATGCTTGAGGTCATGGGGCGAAGACGCGTGCCTTCGCCTCCGGCCATCACGACGGCCTTCATGTCGGAAGCGTCCTCCTCTAAGAGACGACGGTCTAGCCGACTTCCCCCGCCAGGATTGTCCCCCACTTTTCGACCACGGGCCATCGGACAGCCACGGTGGGACCAATCCGCAAGTTCAGTCGGCCATGGCGTCCGCACGGACCAGGCGGCGGACTTGTACCACGTAGAGGACTCCTGCCCACCAGTACAGCGTTGTACCCCATCCGGCGAACGCCCATCCGAAAATAGCAGCCAGTGACGCGATCCACCCGCTGTCGTCACTGAGCAGGAGCAGCGGGAAGGCATACATCAGGTTGAAGGTGGCGGCCTTGCCCAGGAAGTTCACCTGGGGCGGCGGATAGCCGTGACGGCGGAGGATGCCCACCATCACCAGCAGAACCAGCTCTCGCGCCAGAAGCGCAGCGGTCAACCAGAGAGGCAGAATCTCACGCCAGGTGAGACCGACCAAAGTCGAGAGAATGTAGAGCCGGTCGGCCGCGGGGTCGAGTAGCCGGCCGAGGCTGCTGATCTGGTTCCAGCGCCGTGCGAGCTTGCCGTCCAGGTAGTCGGTGATGCCGCTCAGAGCGAGTACCAGGAGGGCCCAGCCGTCACTCTTGGGCCCACCGAACTCAGGCCTCAGAATCAGCCACAGGAAGAGGGGCACGCCAACGAGCCGAGCCATGCTCAGGATGTTCGGGATGGTGAGCACACGGTCCGTCTGGACGCGAGTCTCCTGAACCTCCACCCGGGGGCCTCCTGTGGGAAACGTGCCAACGATGCTCACTGACCTTACCTCAACGCAAAAAAGCTCTGGCTCTCGGGCTGTGTGCCCAAGAGCCAGAGCTCTAAAAGGAGTTCGGCGGCGTCCTACTCTCCCACAGGGTCCCCCCTGCAGTACCATCGGCGCTGAAAGGCTTAGCTTCCGGGTTCGGAATGTAACCGGGCGTTTCCCTAACGCTAAAACCACCGAAACACTATGAAACTGTAAACTGCCGCACCATACCGTGACCTGGCATGGGGCTGTTCATGGTTTCAGAACCAACACAGTGGACGCGAGCAACTGAGGACAAGCCCTCGGCCTATTAGTACCGGTCAACTCCACACGTTACCGTGCTTCCATATCCGGCCTATCAACCCAGTCGTCTACTGGGAGCCTTACCCTCTCAAGGAGGTGGGAATACTCATCTCGAAGCAGGCTTCCCGCTTAGATGCTTTCAGCGGTTATCCCTCCCGAACGTAGCCAACCAGCCATGCCCTTGGCAGAACAACTGGCACACCAGAGGTTCGTCCGTCCCGGTCCTCTCGTACTAGGGACAGCCCTTCTCAATATTCCTACGCGCACAGCGGATAGGGACCGAACTGTCTCACGACGTTCTAAACCCAGCTCGCGTACCGCTTTAATGGGCGAACAGCCCAACCCTTGGGACCGACTCCAGCCCCAGGATGCGACGAGCCGACATCGAGGTGCCAAACCATCCCGTCGATATGGACTCTTGGGGAAGATCAGCCTGTTATCCCCGGGGTACCTTTTATCCGTTGAGCGACGGCGCTTCCACAAGCCACCGCCGGATCACTAGTCCCGACTTTCGTCCCTGCTCGACCCGTCGGTCTCACAGTCAAGCTCCCTTGTGCACTTACACTCAACACCTGATTGCCAACCAGGCTGAGGGAACCTTTGGGCGCCTCCGTTACTCTTTAGGAGGCAACCGCCCCAGTTAAACTACCCATCAGACACTGTCCCTGATCCGGATCACGGACCCAGGTTAGACATCCAGCACGACCAGACTGGTATTTCAACGACGACTCCACCCACACTGGCGTGCGAGTTTCAAAGTCTCCCAGCTATCCTACACAAGCCGAACCGAACACCAATATCAAACTGTAGTAAAGGTCCCGGGGTCTTTCCGTCCTGCTGCGCGAAACGAGCATCTTTACTCGTAGTGCAATTTCACCGGGCCTATGGTTGAGACAGTCGAGAAGTCGTTACGCCATTCGTGCAGGTCGGAACTTACCCGACAAGGAATTTCGCTACCTTAGGATGGTTATAGTTACCACCGCCGTTTACTGGCGCTTAAGTTCTCAGCTTCGCCACCCCGAAGAGTGACTAACCGGTCCCCTTAACGTTCCAGCACCGGGCAGGCGTCAGTCCGTATACATCGCCTTACGGCTTCGCACGGACCTGTGTTTTTAGTAAACAGTCGCTTCTCGCTGGTCTCTGCGGCCACCCCCAGCTCGAGGAGCAAGTCCTCTCACCAAGCGTGGCCCCCCTTCTCCCGAAGTTACGGGGGCATTTTGCCGAGTTCCTTAACCATAGTTCACCCGAACGCCTCGGTATTCTCTACCTGACCACCTGAGTCGGTTTAGGGTACGGGCCGCCATGAAACTCGCTAGAGGCTTTTCTCGACAGCATAGGATCATCCACTTCACCACAATCGGCTCGGCATCAGGTCTCAGCCACATGTGATCCGGATTTACCTAGACCACGGCCTACACCCTTACCCCGGGACAACCACCGCCCGGGATGGACTACCTTCCTGCGTCACCCCATCACTCACCTACTACCAACTTGGGTCACCGGCTCCACCACTTTCCTTTCCCCGAAGGGTCCGGAACGGCTTCACGGGCTTAGCATCACTGGATTCGATGTTTGACGCTTCACAGCGGGTACCGGAATATCAACCGGTTATCCATCGACTACGCCTGTCGGCCTCGCCTTAGGTCCCGACTTACCCTGGGCAGATCAGCTTGACCCAGGAACCCTTAGTCAATCGGCGCAAACGTTTCTCACGTTTGTATCGCTACTCATGCCTGCATTCTCACTCGTGAACCGTCCACAACTCGCTTACGCGGCTGCTTCACCCGGCACACGACGCTCCCCTACCCATCACGATCCCCGTTGGGGGTATATATCGCAATGACACGACTTCGGCGGTACGCTTGAGCCCCGCTACATTGTCGGCGCGGAATCACTAGACCAGTGAGCTATTACGCACTCTTTCAAGGGTGGCTGCTTCTAAGCCAACCTCCTGGTTGTCTCTGCGACTCCACATCCTTTCCCACTTAGCGTACGCTTAGGGGCCTTAGTCGATGCTCTGGGCTGTTTCCCTCTCGACCATGGAGCTTATCCCCCACAGTCTCACTGCCGTGCTCTCACTTACCGGCATTCGGAGTTTGGCTAAGGTCAGTAACCCGGTAGGGCCCATCGCCTATCCAGTGCTCTACCTCCGGCAAGAAACACACGACGCTGCACCTAAATGCATTTCGGGGAGAACCAGCTATCACGGAGTTTGATTGGCCTTTCACCCCTAACCACAGGTCATCCCCCAGGTTTTCAACCCTGGTGGGTTCGGTCCTCCACGAAGTCTTACCTCCGCTTCAACCTGCCCATGGCTAGATCACTCCGCTTCGGGTCTTGAGCGTGCTACTGAAACGCCCTATTCGGACTCGCTTTCGCTACGGCTTCCCCACTCGGGTTAACCTCGCAACACACCGCAAACTCGCAGGCTCATTCTTCAAAAGGCACGCAGTCACGAGATATGTGCAAGCACATATCCGACGCTCCCACGGCTTGTAGGCACACGGTTTCAGGTACTATTTCACTCCGCTCCCGCGGTACTTTTCACCATTCCCTCACGGTACTATCCGCTATCGGTCACCAGGGAATATTTAGGCTTAGCGGGTGGTCCCGCCAGATTCACACGGGATTTCTCGGGCCCCGTGCTACTTGGGTGTCTCTCAAACGAGCCGCTGATGTTTCGACTACGGGGGTCTTACCCTCTACGCCGGACCTTTCGCATGTCCTTCGCCTACATCAACGGTTTCTGACTCGCCTCACAGCCGGCAGACTGTGAAAGAGAGATCCCACAACCCCGTATACGCAACCCCTGCCGGGTCTCACACGCATACGGTTTGGCCTCATCCGGTTTCGCTCGCCACTACTCCCGGAATCACGGTTGTTTTCTCTTCCTGCGGGTACTGAGATGTTTCACTTCCCCGCGTTCCCTCCACTTGCCCTATGTGTTCAGGCAAGGGTGACAGCCCATGACGACTGCCGGGTTTCCCCATTCGGAAACCCCCGGATCAAAGCCTGGTTGACGACTCCCCGGGGACTATCGTGGCCTCCCACGTCCTTCATCGGTTCCTGGTGCCAAGGCATCCACCGTGCGCCCTTAAAAACTTGGCCACAGATGCTCGCGTCCACTGTGCAGTTCTCAAACAACGACCAGCCACCCATCACCCCACCCTTACAGGCGAGTTCACTGGGGCCGGCGACTGAGGAAATTTCGTTCCCTCAGACACCCAACAGCGTGCCCGACACACTCCCCGCTCCCCTCAACGTTCCACACTCAAAAGAGCAGTACTAGAAGGAGAAGACGATCAAGTGTGCCGAATAGTCAACGTTCCACCCATGAGCAACCAGCATCAGACATTCGCCGATGTACTGGCCTCTGACCTCACCCCGAAGGGATCGGTAAGAAGTGCTCCTTAGAAAGGAGGTGATCCAGCCGCACCTTCCGGTACGGCTACCTTGTTACGACTTCGTCCCAATCGCCAGTCCCACCTTCGACAG
>NZ_JBHUQX010000044.1:0-33023 GCF_042674225.1 Streptomyces sp. NPDC056948 | reverse complement strand
GTAGGCGATGCCGCCCGCGCCGACCGTCTCCTGGCCGAGGACGCCCTCGGCCAGGGCCACCCGTTCGTCGTTCGCGCGGCCCTCCAGGCCGCCGACGCGGATCGCGGAGAACACGAAGTCGGCGCCGCGCAGGGCCTCGTCCAGGTCGGTGGTGGCGGTCACCTCGGGCGCGTCCAGAACGCCCGCGGCCTGCTCGGCGAGCACGCGGGTCACGGCGGACAGCCTGCCCGCGTCCAGATCGTGCAGGACGACGTGCGTCACCCGGCCCTCGGCGTGGTCCTGGAGGAGCGCCCCGTACACCAGCGGCACACGGAACCCTCCGCCGCCCAGAATCGTCAGCTTCACGCTTGCACCTTTCCCGTCACGACGACCTCGACGCCTGCCTCCTGAAGGGAGGCCCGCGTCGCCGCGTCGACCTGCGCGTTCGTCACCACCACGTCCAGGTCCTCGGGACCGCAGACCTTCGCCATCCCGTGTCCGGGGAACTTCGCCGCGTCGGCCAGCAGGGCGACCTTCTCGCCGGCCTTGATCATGGCGCGCTTGACCGGCACCTCCACGACCGTCGTGTCCATGACCTGCCCGCCGGGCCGTACGCCGCTGGTGCCGAGGAAGAGCCAGTCGGCGTGGAGCTGGCGCAGATTGTCCTCGGTGAGGAAGCCGACCAGGGAGCGGTACTCCCGGCGGACCATGCCGCCGAGCAGGACCAGCTCGATGCCCTCGTCGTCGGCGAGTTCCTCGTAGACCACCAGATTGCTGGTGATCACGGTGAGCCGGCGGCCGTGCAGTTGCCGGGCCAGACGGTAGGCGGTCGTCCCGATGTCCAGCAGGACCGACTGGCCGTCTTCGATCATCGCCGCCGCGCGCTCCGCTATGGCGTCCTTCTCGGAGACGCGCATCTCGGCGACCTCGGCGAAGGGCTGGTCGCCCTCCTCGACCACAGCGCCGCCGTGGACGCGAGTGAGAAGACCGTCTTCTTCCAGTTTGACCAGGTCACGCCTGATAGTGGCCGGGCTCACACCCAGCCGCTCGGAGAGGTCGGTCACAGCCGCGGGGCCTCCGGAGCGAAGGGCCCGCAGGATGAGTTGGTGTCGTCGTTCTGCCAGCACGGCCGGAACACTACTCGTCATCTTCAATCATTTCCATGCTCAGTTCTGCTCGGGTATTGACCAATGTCTCCGAGCAGCGCACGATTCCGGTCACGGAAATGAAGAGTTTTGACGATCTCCGTCGAACTCGAGCGAGAGGACACATCCGTGGACGATGACCGGCCCGATGTGCTGCTGACCGGGCTGCTCTTCTACGACCTCGTCCTCACGGGGCTCGGCAAGCCGCCGACGCCCGGCGAGGAGATCTGGACCGAGGGCATGGGTTGCGGCCCGGGCGGCATCGCGAACCTCGCGGTGGCGGCCTCCCGCTTCGGCCTCAGGACCTCCCTGGCCACCGTGTTCGGCGACGACTTCTACGGCGAACACTGCCGGGACGTCCTGTGCGACCAGGAGGGCGTCGACCTCTCGCTCTCCCGGACGGCGGACGGCTGGCCGACCCCGGTCACCGTCTCCGTCGCCTTCGGCCACGACCGTGCCCTGCTCACCCACGGCCAGGAGCCGCCGTACTCGCAGGACGTGCTGATGGGAGACCCGCCCGAGGCGCGTACCGCCCTGGTCCACCTCGAGGCCGAACCGCGCGAGTGGCTCGCCAAGGCCGCCGCGAACGGCACGCAGGTCTACGCCGACGTCGGCTGGGACCCCACCCAGGAGTGGTCGACGGCTCTCCTTGAACAACTGGCCCTGTGCCACGCCTTCCTCCCGAACGAGACGGAGGCCATGGCCTACACCCGCACCGACAGCGCGGTGGCCGCGCTCGGCACGCTGTCCGAGCTGGTGCCGGTCGCGGTGGTCACCCGGGGCGGGGACGGCGCCCTGGCCGTCGACCAGATCACCGGCGAGTACGCGGATGTGCCCGCCCTCGACGTCGACGTGCTCGACGCGACGGGTGCCGGGGACGTCTTCGGCGCCGCGTTCGTCACCGCCTCGCTCGGCGGCTGGCCGCTGGCGCAGCGGCTGCGGTTCGCGGTGCTCGCGGCCGGGCTGTCCGTCCGGCACCACGGCGGGGCCCTCGCGGCCCCCGGCTGGTACGGCGTCGACCGCTGGTGGCGCTCCCTGACCGATCCCGAACTGAAGCAGTCGTACGGCTTCCTGGCCGACCGCCTCCCGGCGAACCCCGGGCCGGCTGTCACGTACGCCCCCCTCACCCCGCCGGCCCCTCACACGTCCGTCGGCCCACGCGCCTCCGAACGGCGGCACTGATCCCCGCACCCCTCTCCACGTCGAACATGAACAACAGGAGTGACCCGTGGACCTTTCCCGCAGACGCTTCCTCCAGGCCGCCGCGTTCACCGCGGCCGCCTCCGGCCTGACCGTGGCATGCGGCAACGGCTCGGATTCGGCCGGCGACAAGAACGGCAAGGACCTCACCTTGTGGTACTGGGGAGGCGCACTCAGCGACAAGGTGGTCGCCGAGGCGAAGACGCACTTCAGCAGCCAGGTGAAGCTGACCGTCGCCTCCATCGGCGGCGACTTCAAGTCGAAGCTCACCACCACCCTCGCCGCGGGCACCTCCGTGCCCGACATCACCGGCATCAAGGGCGAGGACATGGCGTCCTTCCTGCCCAACGCGAACCGCTTCCTCGACCTGAACGACCTGGGCTTCAAGGACATCTCGTCCCAGTACCTGGACTGGAAGACCAAGCTCGCCCGGGCCGAGGACGGCAAGCAGGTCGGATTCCCGATCGACATCGGCCCCACCGCGCTCTTCTACCGAGCGGACCTGTTCGACAAGGCCGGGCTGCCCACCGACCCCGACAAGGTCGCCGCTCAGGCGGGGACCTGGGAGGACTACTTCGCGCTCGGCACCGAGCTGAAGAAGAAGGTGTCCGGCACCTACCTGGTCAACAACATCGGCTCGGTGTTCAACATGGTGGTCGGGCAGGGCACCGAGCGGTTCATCGACAAGGACAACCGCTTCATCGGCGACCAGGACCACATCCGCAAGGCGTGGACCACCGCGGTCCGCCCCTACACCCTCGGTCTCGACGCCAAGATCAACGACAACACCTGGAACGCCGCCGTCGGCAAGAGCCTGAGCACCGAACTCGGTGCTGCCTGGCACGCGCTGGACATCGAGCAGGCGGCCCCGAAGACCAAGGGCAAGTGGCGGGTCTGCGCGATGCCCGGCGGACCGGCCAACCAGGGCGGCTCCTACCTGGCCCTGCCCAAGCAGTGCCGGAACCCCGAAGAGGCGTTCAAGATCATCAGCTGGATCCTCAGCCCGGCGAACGACGCCCGCGGCTTCGCCGACGCCGCGATCTTCCCCGCCGCGCCGGCGGCGTACGCCATGCCGGCCATGACGGGCGGCGACCCCTTCTTCGGCGGGCAGAAGGTCATCGAGGTGTTCGGCCCGGCCGCCAAGGCCATACCGGACAGTTACGAGGCACCCGCGGACGCCGCCGTCATGGCTCCCTTCATGACCGAGCTGACCAACATCGAGGCCAAGGGCAAGAAGCCCGACGACGCGTGGAAGGACGCGGTCAGCCAGGCCAAGCAGATCGCCCGTCGCCAGGGGGTGAGCTGAGCAATGGCCTCACCTCCGGTCACCGGACCCGCCGCGGTGCCCCGGCGCCACGGCGGGCCGGGCCCGGCCCGCTTCCGCCCCCGGCGCACGCCGCCGGCGGGCGCCGTACGGCCGAGACGTCGCGGGGTGCTGTCCCACTGGCGGCAGTACCTGGCGATCTCGCCCTTCTTCCTGATCTTCGGCGTCTTCTCGTTCTTCCCTGTCTTCTACTCGCTGTACCTGGCCTTCCAGCGCTGGGACGGCATGGGCACCATCCAGTTCGTGGGCCTGCAGCAGTTCCGGTTCCTGTGGGACGACCCGGTCTTCTGGATGTCGATCCGCAACACCCTGGTGATCTGGGTCCTGTCCACCGTTCCCACGCTGTTCGGCGCCCTGGTGCTGGCGACGCTGCTGCATTCGGTGCGGCGCTTCAAGGGCTTCTACCGCATCGCCCTCTACATACCGAACGTCACCTCGATCGTCGCTGTGTCGATCTTCTTCGGCGCGGTGTTCAGCAACAACTTCGGCCTGGTCAACGCGATCCTGGGCACCGTCGGCATCTCACCCGTGCCGTGGCTGAGCAATCCGTGGCTGATCAAACTGGTCATCGCGCTGCTGATGACCTGGATGTGGACCGGCTACAACATGATCATCTACCTGGCCGGGCTCCAGGCCATCCCCACGCAGATCTACGAGGCGGCCAGGCTGGACGGCGCCGGGCCCCTCCGCACGTTCTTCCAGATCACCATGCCGATCATGCGGCCCATCATCCTGTTCACGGTCGTCATCTCGACCATCAACGGCCTGCAGAGCTTCAGCGAGCCCCAGGTGCTGTTCGGCAGCAACGCCGCCAACCCGAACCTCGGCGGCCCGGGCCAGGCGGGCCTGACCACGCTGCTGTACTTCTACCAGTCGGCCTTCGTCAACAACGACTACGGCTACGGCGCGGCCATCGTCTGGGCCTTCTTCGTACTGATCATGGTGCTGGTCGTCATCAACTGGCGCGTCGTCCAGCGCGGGAGGAAGTCATGACCGCAGTGGTCAAAAGGCGGTCACGGCGCCCCAAGGGGCTGACCCCTCACATATTCCTCGGCCTGGCCGTGCTGATCTCGGTCTTCCCGTTCATATGGACCATCGTCATGGCGACGAACACCACCGAGGACATCTACAAGAGCCCGCCGAAGCTGACCTTCGGATCCCACCTGCTGGAGAACATCCGGCACGTGCTCGACACCATCGACTTCTTCGGGTCGATGGTGAACACCCTCGTCGTCGCGACCGTCACCACCGTCCTGGTGCTGTTCGTCGACTCCCTGGCGGCGTTCGCCTTCGCCAAGTTCGACTTCCCCGGACGCAAGGTGCTGTTCGCCATGCTGGTGGGGTTCATGATGCTGCCGCTCCAACTGGCCGTCCTGCCGCAGTTCATCCTGATGTCCGACATCGGCTGGGTCGGCTCGCTCAAGGCGCTGGTCCTGCCCGCCCTCGCCAACGCCTTCGGCATCTTCTGGCTGCGCCAGTACATCGAGAACGGCGTGCCGGACGAACTCCTCGACGCCGCGCGCATCGACGGCGCGGGGTTCTTCCGCCAGTACTGGAACATCGTGCTGCCGATGATCAAGCCCGCGTTGTCCTTCCTCGCCATCTACGCCTTCGTCGGTGCCTGGAACGACTACATCTGGCCCCTCGTCGTGCTCACCGACCCCAGCCACCTCACCCTCCAGGTGACGCTCGCCCAGCTCCACGTCGGCCACACCACCGACTACAGCATGGTCATGGCCGGTGTGCTCATGGCGTCGATTCCGCTGGTCGTGGTGTTCACCATCTTCGCCCGCGGGTTCATATCGGGCGCCACCGAGGGAGCGGTTCAGGGAAGCTGACGCGCCCCAAGGGGCGCGGGGAACTGCGCGATCAGCCACCGCGGGCACGCAGCCGAGAACCGGCAGTCGGTCCCGAGCTCTCAGGACAGCAGAGAGGCACCCAGTGACGGACGTCAACGCCAGGAGCCGACGCGGCAAGGTCCTCGTCGTCGGCATGGACGGGCTGCGCTTCGACCGGCTGGCCCTCTCCCCGTCCGCGGCACCCGTGCTGCACGGCCTGATGGCCGCGGGCGCCCACGGCACGAGCCTGCTGCCCTACGGGGAGACCGACGGCCAGGCCGGGAACGGGCCGTCGACCGGCATGGCCTACACCGACTCCGGGCCCGGCTGGTCGAGCGTGCTGACCGGGGAGTGGCCCGACCGTCACGGGGTGACCGGCAACGACTTCACCGGCGCCGACTACACCCGCCACCCCGACTTCCTGAGCCGCGCCGTGGCGGCCCGGCCCGGTCTGCGCACCGCGGCCGCCGTGTCCTGGCCGGAGCTGGTCCGCCGCGGTGTCCTCGGCCCCGCGATCGGCCGACGGGTGTCCTACGACGGCGAATCCGACGGCTACGCGAGCGCGGACCGCCGCGTCGCCGACACCGCGGCACGCTGGCTCACCGAGGACGACCCGGACGTGGTGTTCGTGTACTTCGGCGCCACCGACGAGGCCGGCCACGCCACGGGCCCTCGGTCCCCCGCCTACGCTCGCGCCCTCCTCGCCCAGGACGCGCACCTCGGACGGCTGCTGGAGGCGATCGACGCCCGGCGCTCGGACCCGGCACGCGCCGAGGAGCGCTGGACCGTGCTGGTGACCACGGACCACGGTCACCTCGACTCCGGCGGCCACGGCGGTGACACGCGTGCCGAACGGGAGGTCTTCGTCGTCCTCGCCGAGCCCGGCGGGCCCGCGGGCATCCGGCTCGAATCGCCCCGCCTCATCGACATCGCCCCCACGGTCCTGGACCGTCTCGGCATCCCCGTCGACCCCACCTGGGGCCTGCAAGGCCGTGTCCTGCCCGGGCCCACCGCACCCACTTCGAAAAAGGTCATGAACGACGCACCCCTCGATCCCCTGATCGCCCTGCGCCCCTGGGAGTCACCCGAGGTGACCTCCTGGGGGCGTCTGCCCATGAACGCCGTCGACCGGCGGGCCGGGGCCGTTTCCCTGGACGGCGACTGGCGCTTCCAGTTGCTGCCCGCGCCGGACGCCCCGCTCGGGGAGGTCTGGTCGTCGTCGTACGTACCCGGCGTGTGGACCATGCAGGGCGCGGACGACCTCCCGCGGTACCTGAACATCCGCATGCCGTTCGCCGAGTTCCCGCCCGAGGTGCCCGCGGCCAACCCGACGGGGGTGTACGAGCGGGCGGTGGACGTGCCGGCCGAGTGGACCGGGCGGCGGATCGTGCTCCAGGTGGGGGCCGCCGAGAGCGTGCTGCTGGTGCATGTGGACGGGCGGCCGGCCGGGATCTCCAAGGACTCGCATCTGGCCGCCGAGTTCGATCTGACGCCGGTGCTGCGCCCCGGGCAGCGGGCGACCCTGCGGCTGACCGTCGTCAAGTGGTCGGACGCCTCGCACATCGAGGACCAGGACCACTGGTGGCACGGCGGGATCACCCGCTCGGTACTGCTGTACGCGCGGGACCCGCTGCATCTCGCGGACGTGGCCGTGCGGGCCCGGCGGGACGGCGATCTGCGGGTGGACTGCCGGGTGCGGGACACGGGCGGGTCGCTGCCCGAGGGCTGGTACGTCAGCGGGGAGCTGGACGGGCACCTGCTCACGCAGGACGCGGGGTTCGACCGCGCCAACGCCGAGGACGAGCGCGTCTCCGACTTCCTCGGCGAGGCCCGGCTGCGGACCGCCGTACCGGACGTGCGCACCTGGAACGCCGAGACGCCCGAGCTGTACGGGCTGACCGTACGGCTGCACCGCGCCGACGGCACGGTCGCCGACACCTCCCACCACCGGATCGGCTTCCGCGACGTCGAGATCGCCGGCCGGGACCTGCTGGTCAACGGCGAGCGCGTGTTCATCCGGGGCGTCAACCGGCACGACTTCCATCCGCTGACCGGCCGGACGGTCTCGTACGACGACATGCGCGCGGACCTCGTCCTGCTGAAGCGGTTCGGCTTCAACGCGATCCGCACCGCGCACTACCCCAACGACCCGTCCCTCTACGACCTGGCCGACGAGCTCGGTTTCTACGTCGTCGACGAGGCCGACCTCGAGTCCCACGACCACGCGCACGAGATCGCCGACGACCCGCGCTATCTGGGCGCCTTCGTCGACCGGGTCGCGCGGATGGTGCTGCGGGACAAGAACCACCCGTCGGTCATCATCTGGTCGCTGGGCAACGAGTCCGACTACGGCGCCAACCACGACGCGGCGGCGGGCTGGATACGCCGTCACGACCCGGCCCGGCGCCCGGTGCAGTACGAGGGCGCCGCCAAGCTGGGCTGGGCCGATCCCGACCTGGCCTCCGACATCGCCTGCCCGATGTACGCGCCGCTCCAGGAGTGCCTGGCGCACGCCATGTCCGGGACCCAGACCAAGCCGCTCATCCAGTGCGAGTACTCGCACGCCATGGGCAACAGCAACGGCACGCTGGCCGACCATTGGGAGGCCATCGAGGCCACCCCGGGTCTTCAGGGCGGGTTCATCTGGGAGTTCTGGGACCACGGCATCCTCCAGCGTGTGAACGACGGCAGACCGGCCGGGCGTGGGGGCGCCGGGCTCTATGACAACGGTGTCGCCGCGCCCGGGCATCGCTGGGCGTACGGCGGCGACTTCGGGGAGAGCGACCACGACGGCGCCTTCATCGCCGACGGGGTGGTCTTCCCCGACCGCACCCCCAAGCCCGTGATGTTCGAGCACCGGGAGATCGCAGCCCCGGTGCGGATCGAGTGCTTCCGGCACGAGGGCATCGTCCTCGGCAACCACCAGCACTTCCGTGGCCTGGGCTGGCTGTCCGGCGAGTGGGAGCTCTCCCTCGCCGACGGCGGCACGCTGACGGCTCCCGCCGAGCTGCCCGATCTGCGGCCGGGCGAGACGGCCGCCGTGCCGCTGCCCTTCGAGCTGCCGGAGGACGGCGGCGAGGCCTGGCTGACGCTGCGGGTCACGACGGCCGGGGACGAGGCCTGGGCGCCGCGCGGCACCGTCGTGTGCCTGCCGCAGGTGCGGCTGCGGGCGGCGGAACCGGTGCGGCACACCCGGGTCCCGAACCGCCCGGTGGAGGTCGACGAGGACGGGCTGCTGGTCCATCCGCTGCTGGCGGCCGCGCCCACGCTGTCCCTGTGGCGGGCGCCCACCGACAACGACGAACTGGGCGGCATGGCGGGCCGCTGGCGGGACTGGGGGCTGGACGCGCCCACCCGGAAGGTCGTCGCCGTACGGCGTGACCCGGGACGGGTGGCCGTCGTCGCCGACCTTCTCTGCCCGGGCGGGACCGTCCGGCACGAGCAGGTGTTCACGGCCGTCGAGGGCGGGCTCCTGGTGGAGGAGAGCGCCGAGCTGCCCGAGCCGCTGGACGACGTGGCCCGGGTCGGTTCGGTCTTCGAGACGGTCGCCGGGCTGAACCTGCTGGAGTGGTTCGGGCAGGGACCCTGGGAGTCGTATCCGGACCGGAGCGCGGGCGCGCCCGTCGGCCACCACGGTCTGCCGGTGGACGAGCTGTTCACGCCGTATCTGCGGCCGCAGGAGAGCGGCGGGCGGCACGGCGTACGGCGGTTCACGCTGTCCGCTCCGGACGCCACCGGGTTGGCGGTGCGGCTGGACCAGCCCTGCCAGGTGTCCGTGACCCGGCATCGCGCGGCCGACCTCGCCTCGGCGGCACATCACGACGAACTGGTGCCGCGTGCCGGGTGCGTGGTGCACATCGACGCGGCGCACCGCGGGCTCGGCACGGCGTCGTGCGGGCCCGACACCTTCGCTTCCTATCTCGTCGCGGCAGGAGTCCATCGCTGGAGCTGGACGCTGCGCGTTCTCTGAGTTCTTCGAGTACTTCCCCTCCCTGTTCTCTGTCACCTCATGGAGCACCCGTGTGCACTTCGCATGACCACGGCCTGGGCGAGGCGCCCCAGGCCGGTGCCGGAAGACGCAGTTTCCTTCGTGCCACCGCGCTGCTCGGCGCGACCGCCGGGGCGGCGGCCGCGCTGCCGGCCGTCACCGCCGTGGCGGCGCCGTCGAGTTGGCGTCCCGATCCGCACAGCCGTCGCTTCACGCTCGCGGTGATGCCGGACACCCAGTACCTCTTCGACGGGCCCAGCATCGACAAGGCGCCGGTCGAGGCGTCGCTGCGCTATCTGCTGGAGCACGGCAAGGAGGAGAACCTCGTCTTCCTGTCCCACCTCGGGGACCTCACGCAGAACGGCGCGAAGGAGGAGTTCGCGGCGATCGGCGAGGCGTTCCGGCTGCTGGACCGGCGGGGCGTCGGCTACAGCGTCCTGGCCGGCAACCACGACGTGAAGTCGTCGACGACCGACCAGCGCGGTGCGACGCCGTACCTGGACGCCTTCGGTCCGCGGCGGTTCAAGGGGAAGCCGACGTTCGGGAGTGCCTCCCCGGACGGCTACAACACCTTCCACCTGTTCACGGCGGGCGGCCGGGAGTGGCTGGTGCTGGCGCTGGACTGGCGGCTGTCGCCGCAGGGCTACGCGTGGGCGAAGGAGGTTCTGGCGAAGCACCCGAAGACGCCGGTGATCCTCACGACACACGAACTGGTCGTCGAGGACGACACCCTGTCGGAGTACGGGCAGCAGCTCTGGGACCAGCTCGTCGAGGAGCACGACCAGATCTTCCTCACCCTCAACGGGCACTACTGGCCCGCCGCCCGCGCGACGCGGAAGAACGCGGCCGGACACGACGTCCATCTGCATCTGACGAACTACCAGAACCGCTACTTCGGCGGTGCGGCGATGATCCGCCTCTACCGCTTCGACCTGGACCGGAACGTCATCGACGTGGAGACGGTCTCCCCGTGGATCCTGGGCCGGGCCAAGAAGGGGCTCAACGAGCTGGAGCGGCAGGAGATGGAGCTGAGCGGCGACGCCGACCGGTTCTCCGTCGAGATCGACTTCCAGAAGCGCTTCTCCGGCTTCGCCCCGGTGCCCGCGCGGCCGGCCCGGCCCGCCTCGAAGCTGCTGGTCCCGGGCACGATGGCGTACTGGCGCTTCGAGAAGCCCGTCGACGGCACGGACGGCACCGTCCGCGACCTGTCCGGGCGGGGCAACGACCTCTCGCTGGTCACGGTGGGCGGCGGCGCCCTGGGCTGGTCGGCGGACCACCACCCCGACCAGCCGGGCCACGGCAGCCTGGAGTTCCAGGGGTTCAAGTCGCCGCTGAAGGGCGCCTATCTGCGCACGGTCGACGGCGCCCCGCTCAACTCGGCCACCTTCCGGGACGGCTACACCATCGAGGCGTTCTACCGTCTGCCCGCCGACTGGGACCCGGACCACAACGCCTGGTCGGGCCTGGTCTCGCGCACGGGCACGGGCGGCGCCGCCGGCAAGACCGCCGACGACCCCGACGAGCCGCTGGCCACCCTGTCCCTGTCCAACGACCGTGAACCGCAATGGGCGATGCGCCCGCTCAACCAGCAGGGCATCGCCACCAACTGGGCGCAGGAGACCCCGCTGGAGACCTGGTGGCACCTCGCGGTCGTCAACGACGGCAGGCACAGCACGCTGTACGTCGAGGGCTGCCCGGTGCTCCGCAACCCGAAGGCCACCTCGATCGGCATCACCTCCGTCGGACTCCCCTGGCTGCTGGGCGGTTACGAGTACGGCGGGAAGATCGACCAGATCCTGCACGGACGTCTCGGTGACGTCCGCATCGTCGAACGGGCCCTGCCCGTCACCTCCTTCATGACGCACTGACCCCTTCGCGAGGATCACCATGACCGAGCAGCAGCTCCCCGACTGGGCCGACCCCTCCGTCTCGCCCGCCGTACTCGATCCACAGGGCCTGTCCAGGCGCGGACTCCTGCGCCGCGCGGGCCTGTTCGGCGCCGCCTTCACCCTCGGCTCGGCCGCCGTGCCCGCCGCGGCCTCACCGCAGCGCTTCGGCGGCGACGACCCGCGGCTGGCGTATCTGGTGGGCGACCACCACGTCCACTCCGTCTACAGCCACGACGCCAAGTACACGTTCTCCCAGCAGGCGAAGGCCGCCGCGAAGTACGGCCTGGACTGGATGGTGTTCAACGAGCACTCCAACTTCGGACACGCCTCCTGCGGTGCGAAGCTGGAGCACCAGGAGATCCTCAAGGCCCGTGCGGAGAACCCGCGTCAGCTCATCTTCCAGGGCCTGGAGTGGTACATCCCGGCCGCCGAGCACTGCACGGTGTTCGCGGCGCCCGGCCCCCACGAGGTGGACCTGCTCACGCGGTTCGAGCTCGCCTACGACGGCAAGCTGCTCAACTACACCGAGGGCTCGGCCGGCGCGACCGACACGGCCCGCAACGAGGCGCACGCCGTCAAGGCGATCAAGTGGCTGGCCGAGCAGCGCCGTTCGGGCTATGTCGACGACGTCCTCGTGCTCGCCAACCACCCGCTGCGGCTCGGCATCGACTCCCCGCACGAGATGCGCAACTGGCGGGACGCGGCTCCCGAGATCATGATCGGCATGGAGGGTGCCCCCGGTGCCCAGGGTGCCGCCATCCCCGGCTGGCGCGGCACGACCTCGATCCGCGGCGAGTACGAGAACAAGCCGTCCGCCCAGTCCTGGTCCGGCTACCCGGCGGACGCCTATCTGACCTACGGCGGCTTCGATTGGGCGACGGCGACCGTCGGCGGGCTGTGGGACGCGCTGCTCGCCGAGGGCAGACTGTTCTCGATCACCACCAACTCCGACAACCACCGGACCGTCTTCGACACCTGGAAGAACGGCGACTGGCCGACCGGACAGAACTTCGACAACACCGGCAAGCTCCCCGACCCGGTGAACACCGACACCCCGCAGCCCGGCAGCGACTTCTGGCCCGGCCAGTTCAGCCGCACCCACGTCGGTGTCACCCGCTACGGCTACCGCGCGGTCATGGCGGGCCTGCGCGCGGGCCGGGTCTGGCTGGACCACGGGCATCTGCTCGACGGGCTCGACGTCCGGGTCAAGCGGGACCGCGACGCCGGTCGCGGCGTCACCCTGGGCGGCCGGCTGCGCGTCCGCAAGGGCGAGAGGATCAGCCTGTACGTCACCGTCACGACCGCCTCCCGCCCCAACGCGCAGGGCATCCTGCCCGAGCTCCGGCACGTCGACGTGATCCGGGGCGCGGTGCGGGGGCCCGTCACCGACCGGGACACCTGGAAGTCGCCGGACACGAAGGTCGTACACACGAAGGACGTCAGCGGCCGCAAGGGGACGTACACGCTGCGCATCCCGCTCACCGCCGGGGACGAGTCCTTCTACGTCCGGCTGCGCGGCAGTGACGGCAACCGCCATGGTGCGGGGTACCTCGGCGCCTCCGTCGACCCGCACGGGCCGGTCCCGCACGCGCCCGGGGACGGTGACCCGTGGGCGGACACATGGTTCTATTCCAACCCCGTGTTCGTCGACGTCGAGGGTTCCTGACCCCGGGTACCAGCAGGTCACGGACTGATCCGGCGGAGGTACGGTGGGCCGCGTGACCGGTGAAGAGTCGCTGCGGCCCCAGTCCCTCATGCTGACGTTCCTGGGCGACCAGGTGCTCGGGCGCGACGTGTGCGTGTACTCGGGCAGCGTCATCGACGTGTTCGCACGCGCCGGCATCGGCGAGCAGGCGACCCGCTCGACACTGACCCGCATGGTGGGCCGTGACCTGCTGCGCCGCCAGCGCGAGGGCCGCCGGATGTACTTCGGGCTGACCGAGCGCTCGGAGGCGGTGCTGCGCGACGGCGAGCGGCGCATCTGGCAGACCGGCGCCGTCAACCGGCACTGGGACGGCACCTGGACCCTGCTCGGCTTCTCCCTGCCCGAGTCCTGGCAGCGTCAGCGCCACGATCTGCGTTCCCAGCTCACCTGGAGCGGCTTCGGCCCGCTGTTCAACGGCCTGTGGATCGCCCCGGGCGAGGTCGACGTGTCGGCGCTGGTGGCCGAGCTCGGCCTGTCCGCCCATGTGAAGGTCTTCCGGGCCCACGCGGACACCGGCATGGACATCGGCCAGATGATCGAGGAGACCTGGGAGCTGTCCGACCTGGCAGGGCTCTACGAGGCGTTCGTACGGCGCTGGCAGCCCTGGGAGGACGAACTGCCGGACGCCGACGACGCCCTCGTGCTGCGGCTGCGGCTGCAGACCGAGTGGCTGCGCATCGTCCGGCGCGACCCGCGCCTGCCCGTCAAGCACCTCCCGGACGACTGGCCGGCGGACCAGGCCGAGAAGACGTTCCGGGCCGTGCACGACCGGCTGTCACCGCTCGCCCGTGACGCCTCGGAACGCCTGCTCGACCTGGTGCCCGCGCGGCCTCAGGCGTAGAACCGCGACAGGCTCTGCAGCACCGCGGCCGGCTTGCTGCCGCCCTCGATCTCGATGGCGCCCTCGACGGTGATCTGCGCGCCGCCCGGCACGTCCTCGACCTCGGCGAGCCTGGCCGTCAGGCGGATGCGGGAGCCCACCTTCACGGGGGAGGGGAAACGCACCTTGTTGAGGCCGTAGTTGACCTTCGTCGTCACGCCCTGGACGTCCAGCAGCTCGGTGAACAGCGGGATGAAGAGGGAGAGCGTGAGGTAGCCGTGCGCGATGGGGGCGCCGAAGGGGCCCTCCTTGGCCTTCTCGGGGTCCACGTGGATCCACTGGTGGTCCCCGGTCGCGTCGGCGAAGGTGTCGATCCGCTCCTGTGTGACCTCGATCCACTCGCTGGTGCCGAGGTCGCTGCCCGCGAGCTTCTTCAGTTCGCCGAGACCGTTGACGGTGATGCTCATACAGCTTCCTTCGCTAGGAGTTGGTGCCGTAGCGCTTGCGCACGCGGGACTTGAGGAGCTTTCCGGAGGCGGTGCGCGGCAGTTCGTCCGCGACGACGACCGACTTCGGGATCTTGTACTTGGCGAGGCGTCCCGCGAGCGACGCGAGCACCTCGTCGGGGTCGAGCGCGAAGCCCTCGCGGGGGACAACGACCGCCCGCGGCACCTCGCCCCACTTGTCGTCCGCCACGCCGATGACCGCGCACTCGACGATGTCCGGGTGGGCGAGGAGCTGGTCCTCGATCTCGGCGGGGTAGATGTTCTCCCCACCGGAGATGATCATGTCCTTGATGCGGTCGACGATGTGGACGTAGCCGTCCTCGTCGACCTGGGCCGCGTCGCCGCTGCGGAACCAGCCGTCCACGAAGGACGCGGCCGTCTCCTCGGGCAGCCCCCAGTAGCCGGGCATGACATGCGGTCCGCGCACCACGACCTCCCCGACCTCGCCGACGTCGACCGGCGCGAGGTCCGGACGTACGACGCGTACGTCGCTGAAGAAGTGCGGCACGCCCGCCGAACCGGCCTTGGTGACCGCGTGTTCGGCGTCCAGGAACAGGGTTCCCGGCGCGGCCTCGGTCATGCCGTAGCCCTGCAGGAAGGTCAGTCCGCGCTCCTGGTAGGCCGCGATCAGCGGGGTGGGGACCGGGGAGCCGCCGCAGGTCAGGATCCGCAGCGAGGAGAGGTCCGCCCCCGGCCAGCGCGGGTGCCTGGCCACCTGGTCGAACATCGTCGGCACGCCGAACATGAAGGTGATCCGGTGCCGCTCGATCAGGTCGAAGGTGGCGTTCGGGTCGAAGGCCTCGACCAGGACGCAGGCGCCGCCCTTCAGCAGGACCGGGAGCGTCAGCATGTTCAACCCGGCGGTGTGGAACAGCGGGGCGGAGACCAGGGCGCGTTCGTCGGCGATCAGGTCGGTGTCGACGAGGACGTTGACCGCGTTCCAGGTGAGATTGCCATGGGTGAGCATGGCGCCCTTGGGGCGGCCGGTCGTGCCCGAGGTGTACATGATGATGCAGGTGTCCTCGGCGCCGACCGGTTCGTCGACCGGATCCCCGGGCGCCTCGGTGACGGCCCTCTCGTACTCCTCGCCGACCTCCAGATAGGCGCGTACGTCCGTGCTGCCGGGCAGGCCCGCGACCAGACCGGCGTGCGAGGGGCCGTAGACGAGGGCCTTGGCGCCGGAGTCGGCGAGCTGGTAGGCGATCTCGGGGCCGGCCAGACGGGTGTTGAGGGGGACGAAGACCGCGCCGAGCGTGCCGGCCGCGAACAGGGTCTCCAGATAGGAGGGGTGGTTCGGGCCGAGGTAGGCGATGCGGTCGCCGCGCCGGATGCCCCGCTCGCGCAGGGCGTGGGCGAGGCGGGTGGTGCGCTCGTACAGGCCGGCGTAGGTGCGGGTGGTGTCGCCGTGGATCAGGGCGGTGCGGTGCGGGGTCTTGCGGGCCCGGCGTGCGGGCCATGACCCCAGTCCCTCGTTGCGCATGTCACGCCCCTTACGGTTTCGTCAGCCCGAGCAGGCGGGCGGCGTTCTCCTTGAGGATCTTCGGCCGGACCTCTTCCTTGATCGTCAGCTTGTCGAAGTCGGCGAGCCACCGGTCCGGGGTGAGGACGGGGAAGTCGGAGCCGAAGAGGACCTTGTCCTTCAGCAGGGTGTTCGCGTACTGCACGAGCTGTGGCGGGAAGTACTTCGGCGACCAGCCGGACAGGTCGATGTGCACGCCCGGCTTGTGCGTGGCGACGGCCAGGGCCTCGTCCTGCCAGGGGAACGACGGGTGCGCCAGGATGATCTTCAGCTGCGGGAAGTCGGCGGCCACGTCGTCCACGTGGAGGGGGTTCGAGTACTTGAGGCGGATGCCGCCTCCGCCGGGGACCCCGGCGCCGATGCCGGTCTGCCCGGTGTGGAAGAGGGCGATGGTGCCCGTCTCCTCGATGACCTCGTAGAGGTCGTACGCCACCGACCGGTCGTTGGGGAAGAAGCCCTGGATGCTGGGGTGGAACTTGAAGCCCTTCACCCCGTACTCCTCGACCAGGCGGCGGGCCTGCTTGACGCCCGCCTTTCCCCGGAAGGGGTCGATGGAGGCGAAGGGGATGAGGACGTCGGCGTTGGCGGCGGCCGCCTCGGCGACCTCCTCGTTGGGGACGGGCGGGGTGCCGGTGGCGGACTCGGCGTCGACCGTGAAGATCACGGCGGCCATCTTCCGCTCGCGGTAGTACGCGGCGGTCTCCTCCAGGGTCGGCTTCCGCTTGCCCTCGACCTTGAAGTAGGCGGAGGAGGCGTCGTGCAGGTCGTCGTCCAGGGAGGAGTGGCCCTTGGAGGACACCTCGGCGTGGGTGTGGACGTCGATCGCGACGAGGTCGTCCGGGTTCATGGAGAGGTCCATCACGCCTCCGGGAACTTCGGCGCCGGGATGCCGACCGACTGGAGTTCGGCACCGACCGAGGTGGGCCAGGCGTCGGCCAGGGCGCCGGGGGTCCAGCCGCCGTCGGCGTACGCCGCCCTGATCTCCTGCGGATGCGACCAGAGTGCCACCTTGTCGCCGCCGATGCCGACGCACTGGCCGGTCACGCCGCGCGCCGCCTCGGAGGCGAGGAACGGGACCAGGGCCGCGCAGTCCTCCGGGGTGCCGAAGCCCTCGCCCTTGCGCAGGAAGTCCGGCAGCGGCTCGCCGCCGCGCATGGCCTCGATGTACGGGGCGAAGGCCGGGATGGTCTCGGTCATCGCGGTCGCGGCGACCGGCACGATCGCGTTGACGGTGATGTTCGCGCGGCCCAGCTCCATGGACCAGGTGCGGGTCATCGCGGCGATGCCGGCCTTGGCGGCGGCGTAGTTCGTCTGGCCGAAGTTGCCGCGCTGGCCGGCCGGGGAGCCGACCAGGATCAGCGAGCCGCCCTCGCCCTGCTCGCGCATCCGGACGGCGGCGGCGCGGGCGCAGGTGAACGTGCCCTTGAGGTGGGTGGTGATCACCGCGTCGAAGTCCTCGTCGGTCATCTTCCACAGCACCTTGTCGCGCAGGATGCCCGCGTTGGTGACGAGGACGTCCAGCCGGCCGAACTCCTCGACCGCGCGGTTCACCAGCCGCTCGGCGGCCTCGGAGCTGCCGACCGGGACGACCTCGGCGACGGCCTTGCCGCCCGCTTCCCCGATGGACTTCACGGCCGCCTCGGCCACGGCCTCGTCGACGTCGTTGACCACCACGGACGCGCCGTGGGCGGCCAGGGCATGCGCGTAGGCGAGGCCGAGGCCCCGGCCGCTTCCGGTGACGACGGCGACCTTGCCGGAGAGATCGATGCTGGGCACGGGTGGGTCCCTTCACGAGCTGATGCGGGTGGTGCGGCTTCGAGATCGAAGCTAAGAGCAATAATTGTTGACGTCAATAGTTGTTGATGACCCATGGGTGCGAGATGCTGGAATCCCAGGAAGCGCCGAGCACAGGGAGCCTGCCATCGCACGCCAGAACGTCACCCCGAAGCCCATCGACGCGCAGGAGCCGTGGATGCGCGGGCTGCACGCCGACACGGGCTACCTGCTGTACCGCCTGGGCCTGCGCTCGGGGCAGCTCTTCAACGCCTGCCTCCAGGAGTCGGGCCTGCGCCTGCGCCACTACGCGGTGCTGCGCTTCCTCGCCACCACCGAGGGCACCCTCCAGCGCGAGCTGAGCACCCGGCTCGGCTACGACCCGAGCGCCATCGTCGGCCTGGTCGACGACCTGGAGAAGCAGGGCTTCGCCGAGCGCCGCCCCTCGCCCGACGACCGCCGCAGCCGGATCGTCGTGCTGACCGAGAGCGGCCGCGCGTTCCTGCGCGACACCGACGAGGCCGGACTGCGGGTGACCAACGAACTGCTGGGCCCGCTGGGGGAGGCCGAGCGGGAGACGCTGCACGCGCTGCTGCTGCGGATCGCGGAGGACGGCCTGAACTGATGTTGTGCAAATGATTGACTGCTGCACGATGGATGCATAACTTCACGGGCTATCCGAGACCCGTCCCCAGGGAGCTCCCCGTGCAGCCATCCCCCTCAGCCGCTCAACCCGACCCCGATTCACGGCAGTTGCGCCGCGTTGCCGTCTCCGGCCTGCTCGGCACGACCGTCGAGTTCTACGACTTCCTCGTCTACGGCACGGTCGCCGCGCTGGTCTTCGGCGACCTGTTCTTCCCCCAGGCAGACCCGGCCGTCGGCACCATCGCGGCGTTCGGGACCTTCGCCGCGGGCTATCTCGCCCGCCCGCTCGGCGGCATCGTCTTCGGCCACTTCGGCGACCGGATCGGGCGCAAGTCGATGATGCTGCTCACCATGGTCCTGATGGGCCTGGGCAGCTTCCTCATCGGCCTGCTGCCCACCTACGACGCGATCGGCGTCTGGGCACCGATCCTGCTCGTCGCGCTGCGCGTCGTGCAGGGCATCGCGATCGGCGGCGAGTGGGGCGGCGCGATGCTGATGGTCGTCGAGCACGCCGAGCGGACGCAGGGCTCCCGGCGCGGCCTGTGGTCCAGCTTCACCCAGCTCGGCGCCCCGCTCGGTTCCGTGCTGTCGGCCGGTGTGGTCACCCTCGTCGCCGGGCTGCCCGACGACGACTTCCGCTCCTGGGGCTGGCGGGTGCCGTTCCTGCTGAGCATCGTGCTGCTGGCCGTCGGGCTGTTCGTGCGCCTCAAGGTCGCCGAGAGCCCGCTGTTCGCGCAGGCCAAGCGGGAGCCGGTGGACAAGCCGCCGATCGTGGAGCTGCTGCGCCGCCCGAAGCCCGTGCTGCTCGCCGCGTGCGTCGGCATCGGCGCCTTCACCACCCAGTCGCTGCTGACGAGCTTCATGATCTCCTACGCCGTCGACAATGGGTACACCCGGCCGCAGGTGCTGACCGCGGTGACCGTCGCCTCCTGCGTGGCCCTCGCCGTCCTGCCCGCCGCGTCCGCGCTGTCGGACCGGGTCGGCCGCCGGCCCGTCGTGCTCGCCGGCGCCCTCGCCTCGGCCGCGCTCGCCTTCCCCGTGCTGGCACTGGTCGACTCGGGCTCCCCCGGCCTGCTCATCCTCGCGCTCGCCCTCGGCCACGGTGTCGCCCAGTCCACGATGTACGGGCCGCTCGGCGCACTGCTCACCGAGATGTTCGGCACCCGCGTCCGCTACACCGGCGCCTCACTCGGCTACCAGGCGGCCACCCTGGTCGGCGCCGGTTTCTCCCCGCTGATCGCCGGCAGCCTCCTCGCCTCGTACGGGGGCGGCAGCACGCCCGTCTCGCTGCTGCTCTGCGTCGGCGCGGCGATCACCGCCGTCACCGTGTGGCGGCTGCGCGAGACGCACACGGACGCCCTGGACTCCCCCGCCGCGACCCCCACTCTGGAAGGAACCCCGCGTTGAGGATCCGCCTCGCTCTACTGACCACCTGCCTGTCCCTGGCAACGGCCCTGCCCGCGCAGGCCGCCGACGCCACCGACAGCCACTTGGAGGGCAAGCTCCCCTCCGGCGCCGCGTACGTGATGGACGTACCCGCGTCCTGGAACGGCACGGTGCTGCTGTACAGCCACGGCTACAGCCCGGCCGGGGCCCCCAACCCGGCCCAGAACACGCCGGGTACGGCCGCCCGGGACAAGCTGCTGGCCGAGGGCTACGCCCTGATCGGCTCCTCGTACGCGACGAACGGCTGGGCCATCACCGAGGCGGTGCCCGACCAGCTCGCCACGCTGGACCTGTTCACCGAGAGGTTCGGGGCGGCCCGGCGGACGCTCGCCTGGGGCACCTCGTACGGCGGCTTCGTCACCACCACGCTCGCCGAGCGGCACGCCGACCGCTTCGACGGCTCGCTGTCGATGTGCGGGCTGGTGCAGGGCGGCGTCGCCAACTGGAACAGCACCCTGGACCCGGTGTTCGCGCTGCGCACGCTGCTCGCCCCGGGCTCCGGCATCCGGCTGGCGGGGTTCGCCGACCAGGCGGAGGCGGTCGCCGCCGCGAAGTCGCTCACCACGAAGGTCGACGCCGCCCAGCAGACCCCCGAGGGCCGGGCCCGGATCGCCCTCGCCGCCGCCCTGCACAACATCCCCGGCTACAACGACGTCTCGCAGCAGAAGCCGGGCCCCACCGACTGGGGCACCCAGCAGTCCAACCAGTTCACCGCCGTCCGGGGGCTCGTCCAGATGCCCGCGTTCAGTTGGCGGCAGGAGGCCGAGAGCCGGGCGGGCGGCAACCCGTCCTGGAACACCGGCGTCGACTACACGGCCATGCTCGCCCGGTCCCCGCTGTACAAAGAGGTGACGGAGCTCTACAAGGAGGCGGGGCTGTCCTTGCGTACCGACCTCTCCGCCCTCGGGCGGGCACCCCGGATCTCCGCCGACCCCTCGGCCGTGGGGTGGATGCGGAACACCAGCGTGCTCTCCGGCCGGCTCACCGACCCCCAGCTCAATATCCACACGACGGGTGACGCGCTGATCCCGGTGCAGGCCGAGAGCGCCTATCGGCGGGCGGCCACGGCCGGTGGCTCCGCGGGGCTGCTGCGCCAGGCGTACGTCGACGGCCCCGGCCACTGCACCTTCACCACCGGCGAGACGCTGGCCGCCCTGGACACCCTGGAAGACCGCCTGGACACGGGCCGCTGGGACGTGTCGCCCGGCGCACTCAACTCCCGTGCGGGGCAGGAGGACCCGACGACCGCGGCCCGCTACGTTCCCTACCGCCCGACCGCCTACCCCCGCCCCCACGACCTCGCCCACCCGGGAGACAACCGGCCATGACCGGCCCCACCGCGCCCGACCGGCTGCTGTCCGTGCTCGCGGCCTTCGACCACGAGCACCCGGCGCTGTCCCTGACGGACATCAGCCGGCGGGCCGGGCTGAGCCTGACCACCGCCCACCGGCTGGTGGGCGCGCTCACCGAGTGGGGCGCTCTGGAGCGGGACGGGTCCGGCGTCTACCACGTCGGGCTCCGGCTGTGGGAGCTCGCCGCGCTGGCGCCGCGCGGCCTCGCCCTGCGGCAGATCGCGCTGCCGTATCTGGAGGACCTGTACGAGGCCACGCACGAGAACGTGCAACTGGCCGTGCGGGACGGGTCCGACGTGGTCTACATCGAGTGGTTGTCGGGCCGGTCGGCGGTCGGCGTGCACATACGCGTCGGCGCCCGCTGGCCGCTGCACGCCACCGGCGTCGGGCTCGCCCTGCTGGCCCACGGCGCCCCGGAGTTGCAGAAGGAGTACTGCGCGGGCGAACTCGCGTCCTTCACGCCCTACACGATCACCGAACCGGCGCGGCTGCGGCGGGAACTGGCCGAAGTGCGCCGCACCGGCGTCGCGGTGAGCGACCGTCAGATCACGGAGGACGCCCTGTCGGTGGCCGCGCCGATCCGGGCGGCGGACGGTACGGTGACCGCCGCCGTCTCCATCGTGGTGCCGCAGGCCGACGCCCAGGTGCCCGTGCTGGCCCCCGCGGTACGGGTGGCGGCACGGGGGATCTCACGGGCCCTGGGGTGGCAGCCGGAGCGAGCCCGGGTCGGCGGGCGCCGCGATGAAAGAGAAAGCACTCGTGCGGGTGAATTTCCGTCCGGTCACCGGCAAACGACCGCATAGTGAGGTGACCGGGAGGCGCGGAAGGGGGACGCGACCAGTGCCCCGCCCTCCCGACGGGGGGTCATCATGGAGCCGCTCTTCCGTCTTGCCCTGCTGCGACCCGCGATCGCGCAGGATCCCGACGACTCCGGCATCGAACTGGCTCAGCAGACGGACTTCCAGCGGGCGCTGACCGCCGCGGCGGGCGCGGCGGATCCCCGGGCCGAACTGCGGCGGGTGGTGGGCGAGTACGTCACCGGCTCGCTGTTCATCGGAAAGCCCGAGCAGGCTCCGCTGGCCAAGGAGACGGCCAAGTTCGCGGCCGCGCTGGACCGGCTGCCCGCTCTGGCGGGGGCCGCCGCCGAGGCCCGTCCGGGAGCCGCCGCGCCTCACCCGCCCTCACTGCGGGACACGGTGATCGCGGCCGTCCGGGACGCGTTCGGCACGGCCCCGGCCGATGTCGTGCAGGGCGCGCCGTACAAGGACGCGGTGGCCCGGCTCCGGGACAGTGTGCTGGCCGTCAAGTATCTGCCCGCCGAACACACCAGGCCCTTGGAGGAACTGGTCCGCCGGCTGCGCCACCTGGAGATCGTCGCCCGCCTCGTGACGCACACCGCCTTCCCCGCCACCCCGCGGGAACTGCGGCGGGCCCGCAGGCGCCCCCTGCGGCTGCCGGGGGCCACGGGCCTCGAACCCGTGCTGTCCACCGTCGAGGCCGAGCGCCGGCAGCGGGAGAAGGAGGCCGAGGCGGCCGGGGAGCGACGGCAGCGCGCCGAGCGACTGCTCACCGTTTTCCGGCAGTTGCGCACCGCCATCGATGAACTCACCGGACTCGGCGGTGAGCACTTCAGCATCTCCCTGCAGAACCGGTCGGCCCAGGTGCTGCCGCCGCCCGAGTACACCCCGCCCGCCGAACTGGCCCGCCAGATCACCTTCCACAAGCTCCTCTCGGAGGCCAACCTGCGGGCCCTGGCCGGAGGCACCGGCACAGGCGGCGGCACGGGCGGGGGTACCGGCGGTGGCGGCGGTGGCGGCACTCCGGAAGCGGCGGCCGCCGAGGAACCCGCTCCGAACCCCCCGGAGCCCACCGCCGTGGCGGGAGCCGCCCAACTCGCCGGGCAGGTCTTCGGCGCCAGGCCCGACCTCCTCGCCGGCACCCCCGGTTTCGTCCCGGCCGTCCTGAAGGACCTCGGTTTCCGGCTCGAGCCGACAGCGGTGCAGCAGTTGTCGGAGGCCACCCGGGCCCTGCTCACGGCACGCGGCATCGACGTCACGGCCCAGCCCCTGGACCGCGTCGTCGCCCTCCTCCAGAGCGAGGTCGACCGGACGACGGCAGAACTGGAGAAGCTGTTCGGCAAGCCGGTCAAGCGCAGCGTGCGACGGCTCGGGGACACGCTGGTCACGACCTCCACACCGGTGCCGTCCGTCTGGAACGCGATCAGCATCGGGGACCTGGACCCGCTCGAGCAGATCCCCCTGGAGGCCGAGCCCATCCCGACCACGCGGGGCAGTGTGAAGCCGTCCGGGGTCGCCGACCTGATCGTGGTCCGCCAGCAGCTCACCGGCTACGAGGGCGCCGACGTCGCCCACATCGAGAACGTCCTCAAGGGCGAGACCAAGCTGCGCGAGCACACCCGGCGTGAGGAGACCGAGCAGACCACCGTGACCGAGACGGAGACGATCACCTCCGAGGAACGTGAGCTGGAGTCGACCGACCGGTTCGAGATGACCAGGGAGGCCAGTGCGGTCATCAAGGAGGACGCGGCGCTGAAGGCAGGGCTGACCGTCACCGGCAAGTACGGCCCCACGGTGGAGTTCTCGGCCTCCGCCGAGGGCTCCGTCTCCCGTTCGAAGGAGGAGGCGACCAAGTCGGCGTCCACCTTCTCGCAGGACGTCACCCAGCGCAGCGCCTCCAAGATCTCCGAGCGGGTGCTCCAGCGCACCACCCTGCGGATCACCACCGAAGTCACCGAGAAGAACACCCACACCCTCGACAACAGCCCCGGCATCGACCACATCTCCGGGGTCTACCAGTGGGTCAACAAGGTCTACCGGGCTCAGATGTACAACTACGGGCTGCGCACCATGTTCGACTTCATGATCCCGGAGCCCGCCGCCTTCCTCATCCACACCCTCCAGTCGGCCCACGCAGGAGCCGTCCAGGTGGACAAGCCGCCGGCGTTCACCCTCCACGCCAACAAGATCGACGAGACCAACTACCACTACTGGGTGCAGGTGTACCAGGCCACGGATGTCACTCCGCCGCCCGAGATGTACCTGACCAAGTCCTTCGACTTCAAGGCGGGCGGCGGGGACAGCAAGACCAACTACAACCACTCCGGCCAGGTCACCCTCGACGAGGGCTACCAGGCGTTCCAGGCGTCCGTGGCCCGCCTCTGCAACATCTGGGAGGGCGATCACTCCCTGGACGTCGCCGTGGGCCGCCGGACCCATCGGTTCGACCCGGACGGCAACTGGGTGTGGATCACCATGCTGGACGAGGAGCAGAGTTCGATCCCGGTGGCCGTCGACAGCTTCCGCCTCTCCCAGGTGGCCGTCGCGATCGAGATCAAGTGCCGGCGTACCGAGCGCGCGATGGAGAAGTGGCGGGCGGAGACCCACGCCAAGCTGACCACCGCCTACCGCGCCCGGCTCGCGGAGTACGAGGAGAAGGTCGCCGCTCTGACCTTCGACGCGGGAGTCGCCATCGAGGGCCGCAACCCGCTGGCCAACCAGGAGCTGATCGCCCACGAACTGCGCAAGAGCTGCGTCAGCATCCTGACCAAGCAGCACTTCGATCTCTTCGACGCGATGAAGGGGGAGCCCGGCAAGGTCCCGCAGTTCGACATCGACGAGGCGGCGGCCGAAGGCGCCTACGTCCGCTTCTTCGAGCAGGCCTTCGAGTGGGAGCACCTGACGTGGGTCGCGTACCCGTACTTCTGGGGCCGCAAGAGCGAATGGGACGAGCGCCTCGCCTACGACGACCCCGACCCGTTGTTCAACCAGTTCCTCAAAGCCGGATACTGCCGGGTCACGGTCCCCGCCCGCCTCGGCTTCGAAGGCGCCATCGACCACTTCATGCAGTTCGGCGAGCTGTGGCACGGCGGCCCGCTCCCCACCGTCTCCAGCCCTCTGTACCTGCCGATCGCCGACGAGATCGCCGAGCGTCTCGACCGCCCCGGCGACGAGATCCCCCAGGGCGACCCCTGGACGGTGCGCATCCCCACCAACCTGGTGCGGCTGCGCGCGGACGACCGGTTGCCCCGCTGGGTGCAGAACTCCGAGGGCGAGTGGGTCGAGGACTGAGGCGATGAAGCACTTCGTGCTGGTGGCGGGCTATGGGAAACCGCCCAATCAACTGCCGTTCCGGGCCTACTGCGAGAACCGGGTCCGACAGCATGTGGCGGCCAACAAGGCCATGGAGGACCTGGTCTTCCAGATCCTCGACGTGGGGAGCGGGGAAGTCGTCGTCCGGACGTTCACCTATCCGGCGGGCCGACGGACCGAGTCGGTCGCCGCGGTCCGCTCCTTCGATCGCGTCACCCCCGCCCACTACGACGGAAACGCCTTCGCGAACGACGTGCGCGGCGTGATGTCGGTCCTGGACGTCTACGCGGCGGTGCGGACCATCGGTGTGACCGCACCCGGCACCTTGATGGAGCTCAGTTTCTTCTCCCACGGCTACGACGGCCCGGTCCTGGTCAACAGCTTCGACTACCGGCAGACCACCGAAATGCTCCGTGATCCCGGCGACATGGATCCGCGCCCGAAGGACTTCCACACCGCGAACATGCCGCCCGCGGACCTCTCCGCCTTCCAGGCCGCCTATCACCCCCACGGCATCAACTGGAGCTGGGGGTGCCACTTCCAAAAGCCCTACCACCGCATCCTGACCAAGCTGGAGTTCCACCCCGACTACCGGTCCTCCGGCCTCCCCGACAGCAAGGTCCTGGTCTTCCGGAACCTCGACTCGGATCAGGCTCTGCTGCTCGGGGATCACCTGGGCAGGACCTTCCAGGACCACCGGAAGGTGGAGGTGACCTTCGGCGAGATGAAGTGGTTCTTCCGCAGGCACATCCTGGCCGGCTACTGCCACGCCCTCGCGGTCAACTCCGGGCGGAAGACCTACGGCGGACTCCTCGGCACCTACGCCGAACGCGACACCACGGGCCCTCGCCCACTCATGCACGTCAACAGGGGCTTCGGCAGGCATCTGGCCTTCTACCGGAACTACTTCGGCTTCGCCCTCGACCCCGAGCGCCGGTGGTACGGCCTCTACGATCCGGCTTTCACCTGACGCCCCCGTTCAAGCTGTGCACTCAACGGCCGGCCCGTACTTTTCCCGGCTTTACCTCTTGACGACCTGAGGGACGTGGAGCACATTGGCGGCACTTTGAGAGCGCTCTCACCCCTCCACTCGAGAGGCATCCCCCCATGAGCGATACCTCCCGCACCTCCCACAGACGCCGCCCTCTGCGGCGGGCGTTCGTCGCCGTCGTCAGCACGCTCGGCCTCGCGGCGGCCGCCGCCACCGCCACCGCCCCGGCCGCGAACGCCTCCGCTCCGCCGCCCCCGTCGGGCTGGACGCAGCTGTTCGTGGACGACTTCAACGGCGCCGCGGGCAGCGGCGTCAACACCTCCCACTGGCAGTACGCGACAGGCAAGGGCTACCCGGGCGGCCCGGCCAACTGGGGCACCGGCGAGATCGAGACGATGACGAGCAGCGCGGACAACGTCTCGCTCGACGGCAACGGCAACCTCCGCATCACCCCCCGGCGGGACGCCGCGGGGAACTGGACCTCCGGCCGCGTCGAGACCAACCGCACCGACTTCCAGCCCCCGGCCGGCGGCACACTCCGCGTCGAGTCGCGCATCCAGGTGCCGAACGTCACCGGGGCCGCGGCGAAGGGCTACTGGCCCGCGTTCTGGATGCTGGGCGCCCCCTACCGCGGCGACTACTGGAACTGGCCGGCCGTCGGCGAGCTGGACATCATGGAGAACACCCAGGGCATGAACACGGTGTTCGCGACCATGCACTGCGGCACCTCGCCGGGCGGCCCCTGCAACGAGACCAGCGGTATCGGCAGTTCGACCACCTGCCAGGGCACCACCTGTCAGGCCGGCTTCCACACCTACCGGATGGAGTGGGACCGCTCGACGAGCGTCGAGGAGATCCGCTTCTACCTCGACGGCACCAACTTCCACACCGTGCGCGCCAACCAGGTCGACGCGACGACCTGGCGGAACGCCACCGACCACGGCTTCTTCGTCATCCTGAACGTCGCGATGGGCGGCGGCTTCCCGGACGCGTTCGGCGGCGGCCCGGACGCCGGGACGCAGCCGGGCCACGCGATGGTCGTCGACTATGTCCAGGTGCTGTCGTCCGGCGGCGGCACCACGCCCCCGCCGACCGGCAACCGCGACGCCTACTCCGCCGTCCAGGCCGAGTCCTACGACGGCCAGTCCGGGGTGAGTACCGAGACGACGACCGATTCCGGCGGCGGGCAGAACGTCGGCTCGCTGGCCAACGGTGACTGGCTGCACTTCAAGGGCGTGAACTTCGGCTCCTCGGCGGCCGGGCAGTTCAGCGCCCGGGTCGCGAGCGGTGCGGCGGGCGGCGTCAGCGGGCTGGTCGAGGTGCGTCTTGACAGCCGTGGCAACGCGCCCGTCGGGAGTTTCGCGGTGGGCAGCACCGGGGGCTGGCAGTCGTGGCGGACGATTCCGGCGAACATCAGCTCCGTGACGGGCACGCACGACGTGTATCTGACCTTCACCAGCGGTCAGCCGCAGGACTTCGTGAACGTCAACTGGTTCACCTTCGGGCGCTGACAACACGCTGCCAACGCCCGGAAAGGGGCTCCACGCGCGCGTGGGCCCCTTTCCGCTGCCCTCAGCGCAGGTCCGCCCGGAACACCGCCGGGGTCTGGTCCGTGTGCTGGTGGAAGAACTTGGAGAAGTTCGCGGCGTCGGGGAAGCCGACCGCCGCGCCGACCCGGCCGATCGGCAGGTCGGTGTGGGCGAGGAGCCGTTTGGCCTCGAGGACCACGCGCTTGTCGATGAAGGCCTTGGGGGTGTCACCGGTGGCGGCGCGGACCGCGCGGACCAGGGTGCGGCGGGAGTAGCCGAGCGCGTCGGCGTAGGCGCTGACACTGTGGTTGGTGGCGAAGTCCCGCTCCACGGCGTCCCGGAAGAGGGTGAAGGTGGAGTCCGACTGCCGGCGTACCGACTCCGCCGAACTCGCGGCGAGATGGGCGAGCCGCAGCAGAAACGCCGTCAGCGAGTGGCGCAGGACGGCGGTGTGCAGGCTGAGCGGCAGCGTGGCCGTGTCCTCGTACTCGCGCCGCAGCTGTTCGAGCGCGGCGCGCAGACCGGCGAGCTCGGCCGCGTCGGGGCGCAGCAGTGGCGGCAGGTCGTAGCGGTACAGGCCGGTGGCCTCCACGGTCGCGCGGGGCAGGAAGCCCGGCTGCATGGTCAGCACCGTTCCGCGGTACTCGCTCGTCCGCGAGAAGCGGTGGACCTGCCCCGGGCGGATCCACAGCAGGTCCCCGGCCCTGGCCTCGTGCTCGGTGAAGTCGACCATGTGCCGGACCGGGCCCTCGGCGAACAGCATCACGACATGGAAGTCGATGCGGTGCACGCGCTCCAGCGGCGCGTCGGCGTGCCAGGTACGGCCGGTGCCCATCGGGCCGACCTGCATGCCGACACCGCCGACGCTCAGCTCGACCGGAAAGGGGAACGTTCTGATCCCGTCGCCGCCTTGGATGGTTCTGTCCGCAATGTCCACCGAGTACCCCTCGTACCGCCCCGTTCGCGCCCCGCGCTGCCTCGGGGTGTCCCACTTTCACCACACCCTGGCACACGGCGACCTTCCGTCGAAAAAGTCAGACTTTTAGTTTTGAACACGTCAGACCAGCCACTTCGCTCCGATCGAGGACTTCTTGAAGATGAGCACGCAGACAGCGGACAGCGCGGACAGCTTCGAATGGACCGAACTCGACCGGCGTGCCGTCGACACCGCCCGTGTTCTGGCGGCGGACGCCGTCCAGCGGGTCGGCAACGGCCATCCCGGCACCGCGATGAGCCTCGCGCCGGCCGCCTACACCATCTTTCAGAAGGTGATGCGGCACGACCCCGCCGATCCGGAGTGGGCCGGCCGTGACCGCTTCGTCCTGTCCCCCGGCCACACCTCGCTGACCCTGTACACGCAGCTCTACCTCGCGGGCTACGAGCTGGGGCTGGACGACCTGAAGGCGTTCCGCACGCACGGCTCGAAGACACCCGGGCACCCCGAGTACGGGCACACCGCGGGCGTGGAGACGACCACGGGCCCGCTCGGCCAGGGCGTCGCGAACGCGGTCGGCATGGCGATGGCCGCCCGTTACGAGCGCGGTCTGTTCGACCCGGACGCCCCGCGGGACGAGTCGCCCTTCGACCACACTGTCTGGGCCATCGTCTCCGACGGCGACCTCCAGGAGGGCGTCTCCGCCGAGGCCTCCTCGCTGGCCGGGCACCAGAAGCTCGGCAACCTGGTCTTCCTCTACGACGACAACCACATCTCCATCGAGGGCGACACCGCGACCGCCTTCTCCGAGGACGTGCTCAAGCGGTACGAGGCCTACGGCTGGGATGTGCGGCGGATCGAGCCGCAGGAGGACGGCGATGTCGACGTGCGGGCGCTGTACGCGGCCCTGAGGGCTGCTCAGGCGGAGACCGAGCGCCCCTCGATCATCGCGATGCGCACGATCATCGCCTGGCCCGCCCCCAACGCCCGGAACACCGAGGCCTCCCACGGCTCGGCGCTCGGCGAGGACGAGGTCGCGGCCACCAAGCGCCTGCTCGGCTTCGACCCGGAGCAGACCTTCGAGGTCACCGACGAGGTGCTGGCCCACACCCGCGGGGCCCTGGACCGGGGCGCCGAGGCGCGCACCGCCTGGGACAAGCGGATCGCCGCCTGGCGCGGTGACAATCCGGAGCGCGCCGTCACCTTCGACCGCGTCAGCAAGGGCGAGCTGCCCGAGGGCTGGGAGGACGCCCTGCCGGTGTTCGAGCCGGGCAAGGCGGTCGCCACCCGGGCCGCGTCCGGCAAGGTCCTCCAGGCGCTCGGCGCGGTCGTCCCCGAGCTGTGGGGCGGCTCCGCCGACC
Source organism: Streptomyces sp. NPDC056948 (assembly GCF_042674225.1). NCBI lineage: Bacteria > Bacillati > Actinomycetota > Actinomycetes > Kitasatosporales > Streptomycetaceae > Streptomyces > Streptomyces sp. NPDC056948. The sequence continues at coordinate 2,970 of NZ_JBHUQX010000044.1, read as the reverse complement.
TGGCCGGCTCGAACAACACCACGATCGACAAGACCTCGTCCTTCCTGCCCCGGGGCAACCCGCTGCCGGAGGCCGAGCCGTACGGCCGCACGATCCACTTCGGCATCCGCGAGTTCTCCATGGCCGCGGAGATGAACGGCATCGCCCTGCACGGCAACACCCGGATCTACGGCGGCACCTTCCTGGTGTTCTCCGACTACATGCGCAACGCCGTCCGGATGTCGGCCCTGATGCAGCTACCGGTGACGTACGTGTGGACGCACGACTCCATCGGCCTGGGCGAGGACGGCCCGACCCACCAGCCCATCGAGCACCTGGCCGCGCTGCGGGCCATCCCCGGCCTGAACGTCGTACGCCCGGCCGACGCCAACGAGACCGCGACCGTCTGGGCCGAGATCCTCAGGCGGCACACCACCGACCCGGCCCCGCACGGCCTCGCGCTCACCCGCCAGGGCGTGCCGACGTACGAGCCGAACCCGGACGCGGCGCGCGGCGGCTACGTCCTGGTCGACTCCTCTACCGAGGTGCCGGACGTGGTGATCGTCGCCACGGGCTCCGAGGTGCAGCTCGCCGTCGCCGCGCGCGAGGCCCTGGAGGCCGAGGGGGTCGGCGCCCGGGTGGTGTCGATGCCGTCGGTGGAGTGGTTCGAGGAGCAGCCTCGCGAGTACCGCGAGCGGGTGCTGCCGCCGTCCGTGAAGGCCCGGGTCGCGGTCGAGGCCGGTATCGGCCTGACGTGGCACCGGTTCGTGGGGGACGCCGGACGCATCGTCTCCCTGGAGCACTTCGGCGCCTCCGCCGACGCCAAGACCCTGTTCGCCGAGTTCGGCTTCACCGCCGAGAACGTCGCCGCCGCCGCGCGCGCGTCCCTGACCGCCGTCCGTGGCTGACCCCGCCCGAAAGAAGATGATCACTGTGACCGAAGCGACCGCGAGCGCGGGAGCACTCAAGCGCCTGTCCGACGAGGGCGTGTCGATCTGGCTCGACGACCTGTCGCGCCGGCGGATCGAGTCCGGCAACCTGGCCGAGCTCGTCGCCACGAGGTACGTCGTCGGCGTCACCACCAACCCGTCCATCTTCCAGGCCGCCATCGGCTCCGGCGAGGGCTACGAGGCGCAGCTCGCCGACCTGGCGGTGCGGGGCGTCACCGTCGACGAGGCCGTGCGGATGATGACCACCGCCGACGTCCGCGCCGCCGCCGACATCCTGCGGCCGGTGTACGACGCCACCGGCGGCCGGGACGGCCGGGTCTCCATCGAGGTCGACCCGCGTCTCGCCCACGACACCACGGCGACCGTCGCCGAGGCCCGGCAGCTGGCCTGGCTGGTGGACCGCCCCAACGTGATGATCAAGATCCCGGCGACGAAGGCCGGCCTGCCGGCGATCACCGAGGTGATCGGCGCGGGCATCAGCGTGAACGTGACGCTGATCTTCTCGCTGGAGCGCTACCGCGAGGTCATGGACGCCTATGTCGCCGGCCTGGAGAAGGCCCAGGCGGCCGGTCTCGACCTGTCGGCCGTCCACTCGGTCGCGTCCTTCTTCGTCTCCCGCGTCGACGCCGAGATCGACAAGCGGCTGACGTTGCTGGGCACGGACGAGGCCCTCGCCCTGAAGGGCAGGGCGGCCCTGGCCAACGCGCGGCTCGCCTACGAGGCGTACGAGCAGGTCTTCGCCGGGGCGCGCTGGCAGGCGCTGGGCGGGGCCCGCGCGAACCGGCAGCGCCCCCTTTGGGCCTCCACCGGTGTGAAGGACCCGGCATACAAGGACACCCTGTACGTGGACGAACTGGTCGCCCCCGGCACGGTCAACACCATGCCGGAGGCCACGCTGAACGCCGTCGCCGACCACGGCGACGTCCAGGGCGACACGGTCACCGGCGGCTACGTCCAGGCCCGCGCCGACCTGGCGGCCGTCGAGCGGCTCGGCATCCCGTACGACGAGGTGGTGCGGCAACTGGAGAACGAGGGCGTGGCCAAGTTCGAGGTGGCCTGGCAGGACCTGCTGGACGCGGTCACCAAGTCCTTGAACAACAAGGGAGTTGACGCGGAATGAGCGAGGGCATCCCCCAGACGGCCGAACAGGAGACCAAGGGGACCAAGGAGGACAAGGAGGCCCGGACGGCCCAGGAGGCGGCCGGGGTCGAGAAGACCGGAGTGAGCGGCACGGCCGAGGCCGGCCCGCGCCCGGAGTACACCGAGGCCGACTTCGTCAACCCTCTGCGCGACGCGCGCGACCGCCGGCTGCCCAGGATCGCGGGCCCGTCCGGGCTCGTCATCTTCGGCGTGACCGGCGACCTGTCCCGCAAGAAGCTGATGCCGGCCGTGTACGACCTGGCCAACCGCGGCCTGCTGCCTCCGGGCTTCTCGCTGGTGGGCTTCGCCCGCCGGGACTGGGAGGACCAGGACTTCGCGCAGGTGGTGCACGACGCGGTCCGTGAGCACGCCCGGACCCCGTTCCGCGAGGAGGTCTGGCAGCAGCTCGCCGAGGGCATGCGGTTCATCCCGGGCGACTTCGACGACGACACGGCGTTCAAGCAGCTGCGCTCCGCCGTCGAGGAGCTGGACGCCTCCCGGGGCACCAGCGGCAACTACGCCTTCTACCTCTCGGTGCCGCCGAAGTTCTTCCCGAAGGTCGCCCAGCAGCTCAAGAAGCACGGGCTGGCGAACGCCCCCGACGGTTCCTGGCGCCGCGCGGTCATCGAGAAGCCGTTCGGGCACGACCTGGAGTCGGCCGAGCAGCTCAACACGATCGTGCACGACGTGTTCGACCCGGAGCAGGTCTTCCGGATCGACCACTACCTCGGCAAGGAGACCGTCCAGAACATCCTGGCGCTGCGCTTCGCCAACCAGATGTTCGAACCGATCTGGAACCGGTCGTACGTCGACCATGTGCAGATCACCATGGCCGAGGACATCGGCATCGGCGGCCGCGCGGGGTACTACGACGGCATCGGCGCCGCCCGTGACGTCATCC
>NZ_JBHUQX010000043.1:0-33251 GCF_042674225.1 Streptomyces sp. NPDC056948 | reverse complement strand
GCACAGCCCTCAGCCCTTGGTCGTCCGCGTCGTCTTCTTCGCGGCGGCCTTCGTGGTCTTGGTGGCCTTGGTCGCCGCCTTCTTGGTGGCGGTGCTGTTGACCCTCTTGGTGGCGGTCTTCTTCGCCGGGGCCTGCGCCGCGACCGTCTTCTTGGCCGCCGTCCGGCGCGGTGCCGGTACCGAGGACGCGTCGCTGATGCGGTCGGCGCCGAGGACCTCCCGGAGGAACTTGCCGGTGTGGCTGGTCGGGACCCCGGCGACCTGCTCGGGGGTGCCCTCGGCGACGACCAGGCCGCCGCCCGCGCCGCCCTCGGGGCCCATGTCGACGATCCAGTCGGCGGTCTTGATCACGTCGAGGTTGTGCTCGATGACGATGACCGTGTTGCCCTTGTCGACCAGTCCGGACAGGACCGTCAGCAGCTTGCTGATGTCCTCGAAGTGCAGACCGGTGGTCGGCTCGTCCAGGACGTAGACCGTGCGGCCGGTGGAGCGGCGCTGGAGCTCGCTGGCGAGCTTGACGCGCTGGGCCTCACCGCCGGACAGGGTGGTCGCGGACTGGCCGAGCCGGACGTAGCCGAGGCCGACGTCCTTCAGGGTCTTCATGTGGCGGGAGATCGCGGGGACCGCCTCGAAGAACTCCGTGGCCTCCTCGATCGGCATGTTCAGGACGTCGGCGATGGACTTGCCCTTGTAGTGGACCTCCAGGGTCTCCCGGTTGTACCGGGCGCCGTGGCAGACCTCGCACGGGACGTACACGTCCGGGAGGAAGTTCATCTCGATCTTGATGGTGCCGTCGCCCGAGCAGTTCTCGCAGCGGCCGCCCTTGACGTTGAAGGAGAAGCGGCCGGGCAGGTAGCCGCGGACCTTCGCCTCGGTGGTCTCGGCGAACAGCTTGCGGATGTGGTCGAAGACGCCGGTGTACGTGGCCGGGTTGGAGCGCGGGGTGCGGCCGATGGGCGACTGGTCGACGTGCACGACCTTGTCGACGAGGTCGTCGCCGTCCACGCGCGTGTGCCGCCCGGGCACGCTCCTGGCGCCGTTCAGCTCACGGGCCAGGTGCGTGTACAGGATGTCGTTGACCAGGGTCGACTTGCCGGAGCCGGACACGCCGGTGACGGCGGTGAGCACGCCCAGCGGGAAGGACACGTCGATGTCCTGGAGGTTGTTCTCCCGGGCGCCGTGCACCGTGAGCTGCCGGGACGGGTCCAGCGGGCGCCGGATGTCGGGCAGCGGGATGGCCTTCTTGCCGGACAGGTACAGGCCGGTCTGGGACTCGGCGTTGGCGAGCAGCTCCTTCAGGGAGCCGCTGTGCACGACCTTGCCGCCGTGCTCACCGGCGCCGGGGCCGATGTCGACGATCCAGTCGGCGGTCTTGATGGTGTCCTCGTCGTGCTCGACGACGATGAGCGTGTTGCCCATGTCGCGCAGCCGGACCAGGGTCTCGATCAGGCGGTGGTTGTCGCGCTGGTGCAGACCGATGGACGGCTCGTCGAGGACGTACAGGACGCCGACCAGGCCGGAGCCGATCTGGGTGGCCAGGCGGATGCGCTGGGCCTCGCCGCCGGAGAGGGTGCCGGCCGCGCGGTTCAGCGAGAGGTAGTCCAGGCCGACGTCGACCAGGAACCGCAGCCGTTCGTTGACCTCCTTCAGCACGCGCTCGGCGATCTTCTTGTCGCGGGCCGTGAGCTTCAGCTCGCCCAGGAAGTCCGCGCAGTCGCTGATGGACATCGCGGAGACCTCGGCGATGGACTTGTCCATGATCGTGACCGCGAGGACGATCGGCTTCAGGCGCGTGCCCTCACAGGTGGGGCAGGGCACCTCGCGCATATAGCCCTCGAAGCGCTCACGGCTGGAGTCGCTCTCGGCCTCGCTGTGCCGACGCTTGACGAAGGGGATGGCGCCCTCGAAGGCCGTGGTGTACCGGCGCTCGCGCCCGTAGCGGTTGCGGTAGCGGACCTCGACCTGGGTCTTGTGGCCGTGGAGCAGGGCCTTCCTGGCGCGCTGCGGCAGGCCCGCGAAGGGGATGTCCGTACGGAAGCCCAGCGCGTCGGCGAGCGCGCCGATGAGGCGGCCGAAGTAGTCCTTGGTGTGGCCGTGCGACCAGGGGTGGATGGCGCCTTCGTCGAGGCTCTTGTCCTCGTCCGGGACGATCAGCTCCGCGTCGACCTCCATGCGTGTGCCGATGCCGGAGCAGTCCGGGCAGGCGCCGAAGGGCGAGTTGAAGGAGAAGGAGCGGGGCTCGAGCTCCTCGAAGGAGAGGTCGTCGTACGGGCAGTACAGGTGCTCCGAGTACATGCGCTCGCGCTCGGGGTCGTCCTCGGGGAGGTCGACGAAGTCGAGCACGACCATGCCTCCGGACAGACCGAGGGCGGTCTCCACGGAGTCGGTCAGGCGGCGCTTGGCGCCCTCCTTGACCGTGAGCCGGTCGACGACCACCTCGATGGTGTGCTTCTCCTGCTTCTTCAGCGTGGGCGGGTTCGAGAGCTGGATCGTCTCGCCGTCCACCCGCGCGCGGGAGTAGCCCTTGGTCTGGAGCTCGGCGAAGAGATCGACGAACTCGCCCTTGCGCTCGCGCACCAGCGGCGACAGCACCTGGAAGCGGCTGCCCTCCGGCAGCTCCAGGACCCTGTCGACAATGGCCTGCGGCGACTGGCGGGAGATCGGGCGGCGGCACTCGGGGCAGTGCGGCTTGCCGATGCGTGCGAAGAGCAGACGCAGGTAGTCGTAGACCTCGGTGATGGTGCCGACCGTGGAGCGCGGGTTGCGCGAGGTCGACTTCTGGTCGATCGAGACCGCCGGGGAGAGGCCCTCGATGAAGTCGACGTCCGGCTTGTCCATCTGGCCGAGGAACTGCCGGGCGTAGGAGGAGAGCGACTCCACGTAGCGCCGCTGTCCCTCGGCGAAGATGGTGTCGAATGCCAGCGAGGACTTGCCCGACCCCGACAGGCCCGTGAAGACGATGAGCGAGTCGCGCGGGAGGTCGAGCGAGACGTTCTTGAGGTTGTGCTCGCGCGCTCCACGAACGATGAGACGGTCGGCCACGCCGGTCCGCACCTTTCTTGAGAGAAGTGACAGGGGCGGGGCCCCCGTCTTTCTCAGACTAGGGGGAGCCACTGACAACGCCGGTCGGGTTCACGGGTTGACAACAAACCCCGGCTCTCCAGCATGCCCGACGTCACGTCCGACCTTATAGCACGTGCATTCGATTTACGGCACTCGTTCACCACCTTCACCCAAAGGTGTGACGGGGCTAGGGTCAGCACCATGATTGATCACGGTCATGACCTGGCGTCTGTACGTGACGCTACGGAACGGCTGCTCATCGCAGTCGGCAAACTGGACAACGCGTCTGTGACGCAGCCGTCACGGCTTCCCGGCTGGACCCGCGGCCATGTCCTCGCCCACCTCGCCCGCAACGCGGACGCCCTCGTGAACGTCCTCGAGGGGCGTTCCATGTACGTCTCCGGCGAGGCCCGGGACAGCGACATCGAGCGGGACGCCCCGCGCGCCCTCGACGTCCAGCTCGCCGACCTGCGCGAGAGCGCGGCCCGCTTCCAGGAGACCGGGGCCGCTCCGGCGGACTGGTCGCGCACGGTGGAGCTGCGCAACGGGGTCACGGACTCCGCGTCCCGGGTGCCGTTCCGGCGGTGGGTGGAGGTCGAGCTGCATCACGTGGACCTGGGGATCGGGTACGAGCTGGAGGATCTGCCGGCGGAGTTCGCCGAGCGGGAGATCGCCTTCCTGGCCGACCGGTTCGCCGGGCATCCCGACGTACCGCCCACGCGCCTCACGGACGGCACGCGCGCGTGGAGCACCGGACGGGAGCCCGGAGACGGACCCGAGGTGACCGTCACCGGTTCCCCGGCCGGTCTGCTGGGCTGGCTCGCCGGCCGCCGTGCCGGATCCGGCCTGACAGTGGCCGGGGGCCGGCTTCCCGCGCTGCCCCCGCTCTAGGACCCGGAGCTCCAGGACCGGGGCCACTCCCCCGCTATAGGCTGGCGGACATGACGTACAGCGGAGAGGTGACGGTCGGCGGGCCCGCCGACGTGCACGAGCTCAAGGACCTGATGATCACGAAGATCGCGGTCGGTCCGATGAACAACAACGCCTATCTGCTGCGGTGCCGGGCCACGGACGAGCAGTTGCTGATCGACGCCGCGAACGAGGCGGAGACACTGCTCGGCATGATCGGTGGCGACGGCATCGCGTCCGTCGTCACCACCCACCAGCACGGCGACCACTGGCAGGCACTCGCCGAGGTCGTGGCGGCCACCGGCGCCCGCACGTACGCGGGCCGGGAGGACGCCGACGGCATCCCCGTGCGGACCGACGTGCCGGTCGACGACGGCGACACCATCCGGGTGGGGCACGTGGAACTCACCGCGCGCCACCTGGTCGGGCACACGCCCGGCTCGATCGCCCTCGTCTACGACGACCCGCACGGGCATCCCCATGTGTTCACCGGGGACTGCCTGTTCCCCGGCGGTGTGGGCAACACCCACAAGGACCCCAAGGCGTTCGCCAGCCTCCTCCACGATGTCGAGACCAGGATCTTCGACGTCCTCCCGGACGAGACGTGGGTCTACCCGGGGCACGGCAACGACACGACCCTGGGAACCGAGCGCCCGCAGCTTCCGGAGTGGCACGCGCGCGGGTGGTGAAGGGCTGCGCGGGGCGCGTGCCCGTCGAGCGGTGAGCCGCGCAACACGCCCCGTGTGAATCGTTCGCACGCGCCGGTGTCGTACGTCCGCTCCCCTCTGCCCCGGTTGAGCAGTCAACTGGTGGGAGCCCCGCGCAGGATGACGGCTCCTGGGCGGATGGGCCGCCGGCCTGTCGATCCCCGCCCTCGGCCGGCGGCCCGGCTGTTCACGAGATTGCAACACCCGTTCCCACGATGCGAGCACTTACCGTCGTGACCTCGACAAACGGGCCCGTCGGCTGCCAATCTCGCGCCATGCATCCCGCCCCGCGTGCCCTGCGCCGCGCTGCCGCCGCCGTCGTCCTTCTCGCCGCCGCCGTGAGCTGTGCTCCGCAGCCGGAGGCGTCGGACGGGCCGGCGGCATCGGCCGGAAGCACCTGCGCCAAGGGCAAGTTGGCCACCCACACCTCGGGCAAGCTGACGATCGCCACCGACGAACCCGCCTACGAGCCGTGGTTCAAGGACGACGACCCCGCCGGCGGCAAGGGCTTCGAGTCTGCGGTCGCGTACGCCGTCGCCGAGCAACTCGGGTACGGCAAGGACAAGGTCGCCTGGCAGACCGTCCCGTTCAACAAGGCCTTCGCGCCCGGCGAGAAGACCTTCGACTTCGACATCAACCAGGTGTCCGTCAGCCCCGAACGCAAGAGGGCCGTGGACTTCTCGTCCGGCTACTACGACGTGCGCCAGGCCGTCGTCGCGCTGAAGGGCTCCGAGGCCGCGAAGGCGAGGAGCATCGCCGACCTGAAGGACGTGAAGCTGGGCGCCCAGGTCGGCACCACCAGTCTCGACTACATCGACGACGTGGTGAAGCCGAAGCAGGCGGCGGCCGTCTTCGGCAAGAACGACCAGGCCAAGTCCGCGCTGAAGAACGGCCAGGTCGGCGCCATCGTCGTGGACCTGCCGACGGCCTTCTACATCACCGGGGCCGAGATCACGGACGCGACGATCGTCGGCCAGTTCGAGAACCAGGGCGGTACGCCGGAGCAGTTCGGCCTCGTGCTCGACAAGGGCAGCGCGCTCACCTCCTGCGTCTCGCGGGCCGTGGACGCGCTGCGCGAGGACGGCACGCTCGCGAAGCTCGAGCAGCGGTGGCTGTCGGACGCCGTCGACGCCCCGGTGCTCAAGTGACGGTGAACAAGGCGGAGCCGGCGGAGGGCTCCGGCGAGCACGACGCGCCGGACGGGTACGTCCCCTCGCAGCGGCGCCTGGACCGTGAGCGCTACAAGCGCGCCCGCGCCCGGCGTGCCACCGCCATCGGCGCGCTCTCGACCCTCGTCACCGGAGCGGTCCTCTACCTGGTCGTCGTCAACGCGCCGGGCTGGCCGCGCACCAAGGAGACCTTCTTCGACTGGGGGTACGCGCGCGAGGCGTTCCCGAAGGTCCTCGAAGGGCTGTGGCTGAACGTCCGGCTGCTGCTGATCTGCGGTGCCGCGGTGCTCGTCCTCGGCATGCTGATCGCCGTCGCGCGTACGCTGCGCGGCCCGGTGTTCTTCCCGCTGCGCGCCCTGGCCGCCGCCTACACGGACTTCTTCCGGGGGCTGCCGCTCATCATCAACCTGATGATCGTGGTCCTCGGCGTCCCGGCACTGCGGCTCCAGGGCGTGACCGTCGACCCGGTGCTCCTCGGCGGCACCGCGCTCACCTTGACGTACTCGGCGTACGTCGCCGAGGTGTTCCGCGCCGGCATCGAGTCCGTGCATCCCTCGCAGCGCGCCGCGGCCCGCTCGCTCGGGCTCAGCAACCGGCAGGCGCTGCGCCACGTGGTACTGCCCCAGGCGGTACGGCGCCAGGTGCCGCCGCTGCTGAACGACCTGGTGTCGCTCCAGAAGGACACCGGACTCGTCTCGATCGGCGGTGCGGTGGACGCCGTACGGGCCGCCGACATCATCGTCGGCCGCAGCCTCAACTACACGCCGTACATCGTCGCGGGGCTGGTCTTCGTCGCGCTGACCATCCCCATGACCCGCTTCACGGACTGGGTGACGGCACGGATGGACCGCCGGCGGGCCCAGGGAGGAACCACATGAGCGAGACGCCCGTGCTGCGCATGGAGTCCGTCCGCAAGACCTTCGGCGGCTCGGTCGTCCTGCGGGACGTCGATCTGGAGGTGGCCCCGCACACGGTCACCGCGCTGATCGGTGCCTCCGGCTCCGGCAAGTCCACGCTGCTGCGGTGCGCGAACCTGCTGGAGGAGATCGACGACGGGGCGATCTGGCTGGACGGCGAGGAGATCACCGACCCGCGCGTCGACCAGGACGCCGTGCGCCGCCGGATCGGCGTGGTCTTCCAGTCGTACAACCTCTTCCCGCACATGACCGTCCTGGAGAACATCACGCTCGCTCCGCGCCGGGTGCACGGCCTGCCCCGCGCCGAGGCCGAGGCACGCGCGCGTGAGCTGCTGGAGCGGCTGGGGCTGGGCGGGAAGGCGGGCGAGTACCCGGACCGGCTGAGCGGCGGCCAGCAGCAGCGGGTGGCGATCGTGCGTGCCCTGGCCGTGCGCCCCCGGCTGCTGCTGCTCGACGAGATCACCGCCGCGCTCGATCCCGAGCTGGTGGGCGAGGTCCTCACGGTCGTCCGCGACCTGAAGGACGAGGGCATGACCATGATGCTGGCCACGCACGAGATGGGCTTCGCACGGGAGATCGCCGACCAGGTGTGCTTCCTGGAGGGCGGCGTGGTGCTGGAGCGCGGCACCGCCGAGCAGGTCTTCGGGGAACCACGGCAGGAGCGCACACGGCGCTTTCTGCGGCGGATCGTGGAGGCGGGCCGGCTGTAGTCAGGGCGAGGCGGGTGTAAGGGGCGCCCGCCATGGCCGCCGGGGCTTACACCGCTGGCAGGGTCTAGGCGTCCGCCTGCCCCGCCCCTGCCAGCGCGGCGACGCGTTCCACCCCGAACACGTAACCCTGCACCCCGCAGCCCGCGATGACCCCGTCGGCGCGCAGCGAGACGTAGGAGTGATGCCGGAACGACTCGCGCTTGTGGATGTTGGAGATGTGGACCTCCAACACCGGCAGGCCGTCACAGGTGTTGAGGGCGTCCAGGATGGCGACGGAGGTGTGCGAGTAGGCACCCGGGTTGATCACGATGCCGCAGTGGTTCAGCCGCGCCTCGTGGATCCAGTCCACCAGCTCGCCCTCGTGGTTGGACTGGCGGAAGTCGACCATGCCGCCGTGCGCGGCCGCCGCCTTGGCGCACAGGGCCTCCACGTCGGCGAGCGTGTCGGAGCCGTAGATCTCCGGCTGCCGCTGGCCGAGCAGGTTCAGGTTGGGGCCGTTGAGGATCATGATCGGGGCGTTGGCCAGGGTGCGGGGCACGGTTCCTCCGGTCCGTTCAGGGGTCGGGCGGCCCGTGACGGACCGCTGCTCGGACCCGGTTTATCACGGTGCGCCGACAGCGCGCCGGGCCGTAGCCTCCCGGCATGACGAGCCTCTCCTATCCGCCCAAGCCGTCGCGCGGTGACCGTATCGCCGTGATCTCGCCCTCCTCCGGTCTGCCGGGGCTCTTCCCGCTCCCCTACGAGCTGGGTCTGGAGCGGCTGCGCAAGGAGTACGGGCTGGAGCCGGTCGAGTATCCGGCGACGCGCAGGATGGGCTCCTCGCCCCGGGAACGGGCCGACGACATCCATGCCGCCTTCTGTGACCCGGACATCAAGGCGGTCATCGCGTCGATCGGCGGGGACGACCAGATCACCGTGCTGCCGCTGCTGGACCGGGAGTTGATCCGGGCGAACCCGAAGCCGTTCTTCGGGATGAGCGACAACACCAACCTGCTCGCCTTCCTGCGCAACAGCGGCATCGTCGGCTACCACGGCGGGAGCGTCATGTCCGAGCTGGGCCGTCCTGGTGCCATGCACCCGCAGACCGCCGAGTCCCTGCGGGCGGCGCTGTTCACCTCCGGCCCGTACGAGCTGAAGCCCGCCGAGCGGTGGCGTGACGTCGACCGGGACTGGGCTGATCCGGCGACCTTCGATGCCGAGCCGGAGACCCGACCCGGGGCCGGCTGGACCTGGGTCTACGCCGACCGGGTGGTGGAGGGCCGCAGTTGGGGCGGCTGCCTCGAGATCGTCGGCCGGCTGCTGATGGCCGACCGCGAGATCTCGCGCGACCTGTCCGAGTACGACGGCGGTGTGCTGTTGTTGGAGACCTCGGAGGACATGCCGAGCGCCACGGAGGTCTTCAGCACCCTGCGCAACATGGGCGAGCGCGGGCTGCTCCAGCGCTTCCCGGCGCTGCTGATGGGCCGCCCGAAGACCTGGTTCTTCGAGCGGCCCAACACCCCGGAGGAGGCCGCTCGTTACGCGTCCGACCAGCGTGAGGCGGTCCTGCGCGCCATGCGGGCCTACGCTCCCGACACCACGATCGTCTTCGACGTGGACTTCGGGCACACCGATCCGCAACTGGTGATCCCGTACGGGGGCACTGTGCGCGTGGACGGACCGGACCGGCGCATCACGGTCACCTACTGAGGGACCCCGAGCCCCCGCGCGCCCCCGTAACCGGCCGTCACCGTGGGTAGTTGACGCGGCATGCACGACGTACGCACCGTAAGGGCACCCTCCATGCCGCGCCTCGCGGCCGCCTCGCTCGCCGGCACGGCCATCGAGTTCTACGACTTCTTCGTCTACGGGACCGCGGCGGCCCTCATCCTGGGGCCGCTGTTCTTCCCGACCTTCTCGCCGGTGGCCGGGACACTGGCCGCCTTCGCCACCTTCGGCGTGGGCTTCGTGGCGCGGCCGCTCGGGTCGGTGCTGTTCGGGCACATCGGCGACCGGCGCGGACGACGGCCGGTCCTCGTCGCCTCCCTGCTGCTCACCGGCGCCTCCACGGTCGCGGTCGGCTGTGTGCCGACGTACGACACGATCGGCGTGCTCGCTCCCCTGCTGCTCCTGGTGCTGCGCTTTCTGCAGGGGCTGGGGCTCGGCGGGGAGTGGGGCGGGGCGGTGCTGCTGACGGTGGAGCACGCGCCCGCCGGGCGACGCGGGCTGTGGTCGAGTTTCCCGCAGGTCGGGCCCGCGCTGGGGTTCCTGCTCGCCAACGGTGTGGTGCTGGGGCTGTCGACGACGCTCTCCGAGGCGCAGTTCGCCGCATGGGGGTGGCGGGTGCCGTTCTGGGCGGCGGGAGTGCTGGCGGTCGTGGGACTGTGGCTGCGCTCGTCGCTCGCCGAGAGCCCCAGCTTCCTCGAACTCGACGACCACGCGCGCGTGCCGATCGCCGAGGTCATGCGCGACCACTGGCGTCTCCTCCTGCTGACCGGCGGAGCGCTCGCGATCGGCTACGCGATCTTCTACGCCGTGACCACCTGGTCCCTCGCCTACGGCACGGAACGGCTCGGGGTGAGCCGCAGCGTCATGCTGACCTGCATCATGGGCGCGGTGGTCGTGAAGGGCGCGCTCACGCCGCTGGTGGCGATGCTCGGGGACCGCTACGGCCGACGGCCCATGTGCCTGGCCGGGTGCGCGGCAGCCGCCCTGTGGATGTTCCCGATGGTCGCGCTCCTCGCCACCGGCAGGCCGCTGCCGATGTTCCTCGGCTTCCTCGGGGCGATGCTCTCGTTCATCACGATGTTCGCCGTGATCGCCGCGTATCTGCCGGAACTGTACGAGCCGCGGGTGCGCTGCACCGGCGCCGCCGTCGGCTACAACCTCGGCGGTGTCCTCGGGGGCGCGCTCACGCCGATCGTGGCGACGGCGCTCGCCGAGCAGGGCGGGCGGGTGCCGTGGGGCGTGGCCGCGTATCTGACGGCGATCGCGCTGTTCAGCCTGGGATGCTTCGCGCTGCTGCCGGAGACGCGTCCGGTGCCGGTGGAGTCGGGGGCGAAGGCGAAGGCTGAGGCTGAGGCTGAGGCGCCTACGGGTTGATCGCCAGCTCCAGGTAGGCCGCGAACAGCACCAGATGGACCCCGCCCTGGAGTGGTGTGGCCCGGCCCGGGACCACCGTCAGGGAGGCCACCACCACGGTCAGGGCGAGCAGCACCAGGTGCGTGGCGCCGAGGCCGAGCACCAGCGGGCCCGACAGCCACACGGACGCGAGCGCGACGGCGGGGATGGTCAGGCCGATGCTGGCCATGGCCGAGCCCAGGGCGAGGTTCAGACTGGTCTGTACACGGTCGCGGCGTGCGGAGCGCAGTGCGGCGATGGTCTCCGGGAGCAGTACCAGCAGCGCGATGATCACGCCGACCACGGCTTGGTGCAGCCCTGCGGCCTCCACCCCGGACTCGATGGTGGGCGACACGCCCTTGGCCAGGCCGACCACGCCGATCAGCGCCAGGCCCAGCAGCCCCAGGCTGATCAGGGCGGTACGGGCGGTCGGCGCCGCGGCGTGCTCCTCGGCGGTGATCACGTCGCCCTGCCGGGTGATCGGCAGGAAGTAGTCCCGGTGCCGCACGGTCTGTGTCGCGACGAACAGGCCGTACAGGATCAGCGAGGAGAGTGCCGCGAAGGTCAGCTGGACGGTGGAGAACTCCGGGCCAGGCTTGCTCGTGGTGAACGTCGGCAGGACCAGGCTGAGCGTGGCCAGGGTCGCGACGGTCGCGAGTGCGGCGCCGGTGCCCTCGGGGTTGAAGACGGCCGTGCCGTGCCGCAGCGAGGCGACCAGGAGGCACAGGCCGACGATGCCGTTGCAGGTGATCATCACGGCTGCGAAGACCGTGTCGCGCGCCAGTGTCGCGCTCTTGTCCCCGCCGTCGACCATCAGGGTGACGATGAGGGCGACCTCGATGATCGTGACGGCGACGGCGAGAACGAGGGAACCGAACGGTTCACCGACCCGGTGCGCCACCACCTCGGCGTGGTGGACGGCGGACAGAACAGCTCCCGCCAGGACCAGGGTCACCAGCGCGACGACAGCGACCGGCAGATCGCGCCCCCAGGTGAGGGCCAGCAGCACGGCCGCGAGCACGGGCACCAAGGTCGTCCACTGTGCCGTGAGCGGCCTGCGCCGAGCGATCATGCAGTGATCGTCGCAGAGGTGCAGGGGCCCCGCACTCCGGTCGCGCGGGGCCCGAGCCGGGGGCTATGTGAGCTCGCTCGCGTCCAGGAGGTCGCAGTTGGTGTAGACCCGGTCGCCGATGCAGAGCGCGCCCAACTGCTCCGCCATCCTGCTGGTCTCGGGGTCGTCGCTGTTGCGCATGGCCTCGTCGTGCGACTCGAACTCGATCAGCGCCAGATAGCGGCGGGGGTTGTCGCGGTCCTTCAGGAGGATGCGGTGTGTGGGGCCGCCTGTCCGGCCGGCGAGGCGCCGGCCCGCCTCTTCGAACACCTGCTCCATCTCGTCCAAGCGCTCGGTCTCGAAGTCGATGATCTGCACGAACCTCATGGCACCTCCAGCCGGCCATGGCGCCCCCGGACCGGGGGACGCGCTCAGGAAACAAGCAAGCACCGGGACCGGCAGTCGGCAATTCGCCGACCACCGGTCCCGGTGATGGTTGTTCCTACGTCCGACGCGGTCAGACGTCGATGCTGTCCTTCGGAGCGCTTCCGCTCTCCCCCTGCGCCGCCTCGGCCGCCGCCTGCTTCTTGGAAGCCCGCAGGCTGGTGATCGTGGTGACGATCAGGACGGCACAGATCACGCCGAGCGATACCGGAATGCTGATCTCGGGGACGTGCACCCCGGACTCGTGCAGGGCGTGGAGCACCAGCTTCACGCCGATGAAGCCCAGGATGATCGACAGGCCGTAGCTGAGGTGGACCAGCTTCCTCAGCAGGCCGCCGATGAGGAAGTACAGCTGACGCAGACCCATCAGGGCGAACGCGTTGGCCGTGAAGACGATGTACGGGTCCTGCGTCAGGCCGAAGATCGCCGGGATGGAGTCGAGGGCGAACAGGACGTCGGTGGTGCCGATCGCGAGCATCACGACCAGCATCGGGGTCATGACCCGCTTGCCGTTCTCCTGGATCCACAGCTTGGTGCCGTGGTAGCGGTCGGCCACACCGAAGCGGCGCTCGGCGGCCTTGAGCAGCTTGTTCTCCTCCCAGTCCTCGTCATCCTCGTCAGCGCGGGCCTCCTGGATGAGCTTCCAGGCGGTGTAGATGAGGAAGGCGCCGAAGATGTAGAACACCCACGCGAAGCTGGCGAGGATCGCCGCGCCGGCCGCGATGAAGATGGCCCGCAGGACCAGGGCGATGAGAACACCGATCAGGAGAACGCGCTGCTGGTACTGCGAGGGCACCGCGAACTTCGCCATGATCAGGACGAAGACGAAGAGGTTGTCGACGCTCAGCGACTTCTCGGTGATGAAGCCCGCGAAGAACTCGCCGGCGGGCTGGCCGCCGCCGAACACCAGCAGACCGAGCCCGAAGAGCGCGGCAAGCACGATCCAGACGACCGTCCAGATCCCGGCTTCCTTGATCGACACGTCGTGCGGTTTGCGGCCGATGAAGAAATCGACCGCGATCAGGGCGGCAAGGCCCACGATCGTCAGGACCCATAGGGTCACGGAAACATCCACTGCGCCTCCGGCAGTCGTTAACGGCAAATGTCAGCGTCGTCGCTGCCGGAGGTCTCTTCCACCCAAGGATGGGCCGACGCCCCGGGATCTGGCCTGATCCGTATTGACGGGTACGCCGCAGCAGACAGGGAGTACTCCCCTCCGTGCCGAGAACAGTACCTCAATCACCAAGAACAGGTAAAGCGCTTGGCAAAAGAAAGGCCAAAATCCCTGGTCAGAAGGCTTTACAAGTACTTGGTGCGGGCGGCCGCGACCTGGGCCAGCACCTGCTGGAGGACCTGACTGCCCGGCGGCACGAGCGACGGCTCATACGTCCAGGCATGACCGACCCACGGGTCGGCGAGGTGGTCGTCGGGCGCCGGCGTCAGTCGCAATAGCGAACGCCACAGCGGATCGAGCAAAGGCCCGTAGCCGGAGGACTCCTCACGGTCGGCCACCATCATCAGGTGGACGCCGAAGTCGGGGCCCTCGTCGGCGAGGTAGCGCAACTGGTTCACGGCACGGTCGTCGAAGCCGTGCGGGAAGTCGTTGACGATCAGGAGCTGCTGCGAGGTGTCGAAGCCGGGCGGCAGGGAGTCGGCGGCGCCTCCTCGTACCGCCATCTGCACCAGGTCGACCCGCTGGGTGAGCCGCGCCAGCCCGTCCGCCACCCCTGCGGCGCCGAGCGCGGGCGGGGCCGCGAGCACACCGGTCTGTACGAGAGGTGCCAGCGGCTGCGCCCCCGAGCCGGCGGGGTCGATGACATGGACGGTGAACTCACCCGCCGGATAGGCGGCGAGCAGCCGGGCCGCGTGCGCGACCGCCGTCTCCATGGCGAGACGCCCCATGGCGTGCGAGTCGGTGAACGAACCGTCGGACGAGCCGGTGCGGCCGCTGTCGATCCACAGACCGCGCTCCAGCGGCAGCCGGACCAGCATCGGGATGCGGATCCGGTCGGCCTCGGGGAGACGGAGGTCGCCCAGGCGCAGAGCCATGGGGATCTCCATCGGCGGCCGGTAGGCATGCCACACGGGGTTGTCCCAGCGGGCGTACGCCGGTGGCAGGGCCGGTTCGACGACGTCGGCCTCGGCCGTGAGCTGGGAGAGGTCCCGGTCGAGGGCCTCCGTGGCCTGGGCGACGAGCTGGGCGTGCCGGGCGCGGGCCGCCTCACGGGCGGCGTCACCCTGCCCGCCGATCCGGCTGCGCGGGTCGGACAGGACCTGCTCGAGCTCCTTGTCCATACGGGACTCGGCGAAGTCGACGGCGCTGCGGTAGGCGGCGGTGGTGCGGGCGAGGTCCTCGAACATGCCCCACACCTGGTTGTAGAGCCGTTCCTCCATGGACCAGCCGGTCGCGTCGCCCGCCACGGGCTGGGCGGGCTGCCCGGGCGCGGCGGGGGGCGCGGTGGGCGGAGGCGGGGGCGGAGCGGCGTTCTGGCGGCGCGGATGGCTGTAGTCGATCGGGCCGCCCGCGGTGGGCACGGACGGCTGGGTGACGGCCGAGGGGTCCGGTGCCGTGCCGGAGTACGGCGACTGCGGTGCGGGCTGTCCCGGCACGCCGGGCGGCTGTCCGCCGTACGGGGACGCGGGCGGTACGGGGCCGGGGGCGCCCTGGGGCGCGGTACCGCCCTGGTCCGGGCCGAGGGCCGGGGTCGCCGTCTGGCGGGAACGGTCGCCGTCCGCGGTGCGCGGCGGGGGCGCCTGCACCGAGCGGGCCAGCCCTTGGGCCACCGCCTCGTTGATGCTACCGGCGAGCTGGTGGGCCTGGGACAGGCCCTGGTCCGTGAGGAGTTCGGCGAGGCCGCCCGCGTAGCCCTGGCCGACGGCGCGCACCTTCCAGGCGCCCTGTCGGCGGTAGAGCTCCAGGGCGACCACGGCCGACTCGGTGTCCAGGCCGGTGAGGGTGTAACTGGCGACCTCGCCGCCGTCGAGGCCGGTGACGGCGACGAACGGGGCGGCGACGGCACCGAAGCGGACCGGGCCCGCCCCGCCGGCGGGCAGGGCGAGCAGCACGCCGACACGGTGGACGGCCTCCGGCAGGGCATCGAGGTCCACCGCGAGGCGGTGGTCGGCGGCGGCCTGCCGGGAGACCTCGAGACCGGGCTGGGTGGGTGCGCCCGGGTGGGCCACCCATTCCACGCCGTGGATCCTGCCGGTCTCGTCGCTGAGCGCGGCCGCGGCCACGATCGGCGTGCCGGCCGAGACCCGGATCTCGAGACGGGCCTGGGAGAGCGGGTGGTTCTGCCCCCGCACCAGCTCGGCCGTCATCGCCTTCGTCCCCCTGTGTCGTTGTGTGGTGTCTTGTGCCGCTCTCCGGCCCGCCCCGAGCGGTTGCCCCTGAGGTCTTAGAGGACGGGCAGAATCGTCGGCATGAGGTCCTGGAAGGTACGGCCGTTGGCCGGGTTGCCCAGGGCCGTCATCGACCAGCCCGGGCCCGAGCGGTGCACCTTCGCCATGATCTGGGCCGTGTACTGGCCGCCGCCGGCCAGTGTGTAGCGGGCGAGCTCCTGGCCGTTGGTCTCGTCGACCAGGCGGCAGAACGCGTTCTGCACCTCCTGGAACGTCTGGCCCGTGAAGGAGTTCACGGTGAAGACGATCTGGTCGATGTGGACCGGGACACGGGAGAGGTCGACGAGGATGGCCTCGTCGTCGCCGCCCTGGCCGACACCGCCGACGAGGTTGTCGCCGGTGTGGCGCACCGAGCCGTCGTCGCTCACCAGGTGGCGGAAGAAGACGACGTCGACCGGCTGCTTGTCCGCGAACAGGACGGCGGAGGCGTCGAGGTCGATCTCACGCGTCCGAGAGCCGAACAGGCCGCGCCGGGGAGCCGCCTGCCAGCCGAGACCCATCCGCACCGCGGTCAGGCTGCCGCCGTCGCTCTTCTGCAGACTGATGGCCTGACCCTTGGTCATGTTGACGGTCACGCGCTGATTCCCCTCTCGAACGTCCCCTGTTGCCGCGCATTCGCGGTTGCCAGAACCCTACGCAGGGGCACTGACAGTGACGTACCCCGGTCCGCGCTTTGTGTCGGTCTTGCAACACTGCGCATACGCGGTTCGCTGTCAGGCCAGGCCCGCCTCCTTCATCTGGCGCAGTTCCTTCTTCATCTCGGAGACCTCGTCGCGCAGCCTTGCCGCGATCTCGAACTGGAGGTCCGCGGCGGCGGCCCGCATGCGCGTGGTGAGCTCCTCGATCTGCTCGGTGAGTTCGGCCGCGGGGCGGTCGGTCGGCACCGTCTCCTTGGCCTTGCCCTTGGCGGGCTTGGCCCCGTCGGCGGCCTTGCCGCCCAGGGCGGGCACGGGCGCCTTTGCGACCCCGCCGTCCTTGCGCCCCTTGCGGTAGCCCGAGCCGAGCAGCTGCTCGGTGTCGATGTCCTCGCGGGCGATCTGGGCGACGATGTCGTTGATCTTCTTACGGAGGGGCTGGGGGTCGATGCCCTGTTCCGTGTTGTACGCGATCTGCTTCTCCCGGCGCCGGTTGGTCTCGTCGATGGCCTTCTCCATCGCCGGGGTGATCTTGTCGGCGTACATGTGGACCTGGCCCGAGACGTTGCGCGCGGCGCGGCCGATGGTCTGGATCAGGGAGGTGCCTGAGCGCAGGAAGCCCTCCTTGTCGGCGTCCAGGATCGCCACCAGGGACACCTCGGGCAGGTCGAGGCCCTCCCGCAGGAGGTTGATGCCGACGAGCACGTCGTACTCGCCGGCGCGCAGCTCACGCAGGAGCTCGACGCGGCGCAGGGTGTCGACATCGCTGTGCAGATAGCGCACCTGGATGCCCAGCTCCAGGAAATAGTCCGTGAGGTCCTCGGCCATCTTCTTGGTCAGCGTGGTGACCAGGACGCGCTCGTCCTTGTCGGTGCGCGTCCGGATCTCGTGCACCAGGTCGTCGATCTGGCCCTCGGTGGGCTTGACGACGACCTCCGGGTCGACCAGGCCGGTGGGGCGGATGATCTGCTCGACGACGCCGTCCCCGCGGGAGAGCTCGTACTTTCCGGGGGTCGCCGACAGGTAGACCGTCTGGTCGATGCGCTCCTGGAACTCCTCCCACTTCAGGGGTCGGTTGTCCAGGGCGGAGGGCAGCCGGAAGCCGTGGTCGACGAGGGTGCGCTTGCGGGAGGCGTCGCCCTCGTACATGGCGCCGATCTGGGGCACCGTGACGTGCGACTCGTCGATGACGAGGAGGAAGTCGTCCGGGAAGTAGTCGAGCAGGGTGTTGGGCGGGGAGCCGGGCAGGCGGCCGTCGAAGTGCATCGAGTAGTTCTCGACGCCGGAGCAGGAGCCGATCTGGCGGAGCATCTCGATGTCGTACGCGGTGCGCATCCTCAGGCGCTGGGCCTCCAGGAGCTTGCCCTGCTTCTCCAGTTCCGAGAGGCGCTCGCCCAGCTCCTTCTCGATGTCGTTGACCGCCCGCTCCAGGCGCTCGGGTCCTGCGACGTAGTGGGAGGCCGGGAAGACGTACAGCTGCTGGTCGTCGCTGATGATCTCGCCGGTGAGCGGATGGAGGGTGGACAGCGCCTCGATCTCGTCGCCGAACATCTCGATGCGGACGGCCAGCTCCTCGTAGACCGGGAAGATCTCGATGGTGTCGCCGCGGACGCGGAAGGTGCCGCGGGTGAAGGCCATGTCGTTGCGCGTGTACTGGATGTCCACGAAGCGGCGGAGCAGCTCGTCCCGGTCGAACTCGTCGCCGACCCTGAGGGGGACCATGCGGTCCACGTACTCCTGAGGCGTACCGAGGCCGTAGATGCAGGAGACCGAGGCGACCACCACGACGTCGCGGCGGGTGAGCAGCGAGTTGGTCGCGGAGTGGCGCAGGCGCTCGACCTCCTCGTTGATCGAGGAGTCCTTCTCGATGTAGGTGTCCGACTGCGGGACGTACGCCTCGGGCTGGTAGTAGTCGTAGTACGAGACGAAGTACTCGACGGCATTGTTCGGGAGCAGCTCGCGGAACTCGTTCGCCAGCTGGGCGGCCAGCGTCTTGTTCGGCGCCATCACGAGTGTGGGGCGCTGAAGCTTCTCGATCATCCACGCGGTGGTGGCGGACTTGCCGGTGCCGGTCGCGCCGAGCAGGACGACGTCCTTCTCGCCTGCCTGGACGCGCCGGGCGAGATCGGCGATGGCCGTCGGCTGGTCGCCGTTCGGCTGGTAGGAGCTGACGACCTCGAAGGGCGCCACCGTGCGTTCGATCTGGGAAACGGGCCGCATGGAATCCACCGTACGACCCCGCACTGACAACGGGCTCCGATCAGCGATTCTGCGGGGTTCGGGAGCGGCTGCGCTCCACGGGGCGGCGGGGGCGGAACCGCAGTCGGTGCGCGGAGTGGTGGACGGCGCTGTGGGTGTGGGCGGGGATGCCGGGCTTCTGCTCGACGGGGGCGCCGGTGGGCTTCCCCATGACCATCAGCGGGTCGAACATCACCACGACACCCGCGAGCAGGAGGAAGGCGAGCGGGCCGACCAGCATGGGCGCGAGCAGGGCCGCCGGCGACTCTCCCGAGGTGGGTGCGGCCGTCCCGTGGAGGTGAACGTCGAGGGCGGCCATGCCGGTGTAGTGCATGCCGCTGACGGCGAGCCCCATGACGAGGCTGGCACCCACGCTCCACAGGAATCCCCGGACCTGGCCGGCCGCCCACAGCGCGGCGGTGGCGGCGCACATGGCGATCGCGACCGAGATACCGACGGTGAAGGTGTTGTACTCCAGCTTCCCGTCCAGGCGCATGCTGGCCATGCCCAGGTAGTGCATCGACGCGATGCCCAGACCTGTGATGGTGCCTCCGGTGAACAGGGCCGTTCCCCGGGCACCCCTGTAGCCCACGATGAAGACCCCGACGCCCACCATGACGATCGCCACGGCGAGGCTCGCGAAGGTCATCGCCTTGTCGTAGTGGATGGGGGTCCCCCGGACCGTGAACCCCATCATCGCGACGAAGTGCATGGTCCATATGCCGGAGCCGATGGCGGCCGAGCCGAGGGCGAGCCAGCCGGGGCGCCACGACTGGGCGACGAGCATGGATCTGGTGGTGCACCGCAGCCCCAGGGCGCCCCCTAGGCAGGCCATAAGGTAGGCCACCAGGGGTGTGACCAGGCCGTAGCTGAATCCGTCGACCGTGCCCTGCATGCGCGGCTGCCCTTCCCGCCCTCTTGCGTCCCGGAATTCCTGATGTGCGCCCCCTCCCAGGACCGCACGAGCGGTCAGGGTTGACGCAGAGAGTATGACTCCCACCGGAATGGTCGAACGACTTTCCGGCAAAGAAACACGGCCTTGCCCCAGTTGTGCGGCACCAGTGAGCGGACTTGGGGCATCTGCGTTCAACCTGTGGCCATCCTGCACCCCTCTCGCGTTGACCCTCTGCTGTCACAGTTGATCTGTCTGTGATGTCGCCGAACGCTCACGCGAGGAGTACGCATGCACGCGCGCGCTGTAGCCGCCTCCACCACCGCACTCCTGGGGACCGCCGCTCTCCTCGTCCCCATCTCCCCCGCCGGGGCCGCCGACGCCGGGGTGGCGCCGCTGGTCATCGCCCACCGGGGCGCTTCCGCGTACGCGCCCGAGAACACGCTGGCCGCCGTGGACAAGGCGGCCGAGCTGGGCATCCCCTGGGTGGAGAACGACGTCCAGCAGACCAGGGACGGAGAGCTCGTCGTCGTCCACGACGACAACCTGCGGCGCACCACCGATGCCGAGGAGGTCTTCCCCGGGCGGGCCCCCTGGAAAGTGAAGGACTTCACCGCCGCCGAGATCGCCCGTCTCGACGCGGGCAGTTGGTTCGGCCCCGCCTACGCGGGCGCGCGCGTGCCGACGCTGGAGCAGTTCGTGGACCGCCTCGAGCGGCACCGCCAGAAGCTTCTCCTGGAGATCAAGAACCCGCAGCTGTATCCGGGCATAGAGCGCCAGACGCTCAAGGTCCTGAGCAACGAAGGCTGGCTCGACAAGTCGCATCTGGCGGGGCGGCTGATCGTGCAGAGCTTCAGCGCGGACAGCGTGCGGACGGTGCACAAGCTGAAGCCCGGTGTGAAGACCGGCTTCCTGGGGACGCCGCCGGTGTCGGACCTGTCGGCATACGCCGACTTCGCCGACCAGATCAACCCGTCCTACGGCTCGGTCTCCACGGCGTACGTCTCCGCCGTCCAGGCGTTCGACGGACCGCACGGCACGCCCATGGAGGTCTTCACCTGGACGGTCGACGACGCGGCGACGGCCCAGCGGGTCGCCCGGTACGGCGTCGACGGGATCATCACGAACAAGCCGGATGTGGTGCGGGAGGCCGTGGGCGGGTGATCCGTCGCCCCGGAAGGCCGGCAGCCGCCTGCCGGCCTTCCCACCGCGGCGGCGTTGTCAGTGGTGGGTCGTACGGTGGGCGCATGGACAGCCATGGGCAGGTTGAGCAGCGGGTCGTGTGGTGCGTCGTCGACAGCGGCATCGGTCCGCTGCTGCTGGCCGCGACCCGCGAGGGCCTGGTCAGCGTCGTTTTCCACGCCACGGACGCGGTGCGGGACCGGGCGGTCGAGCGGCTGGCGTCGCGCCTCGGCACCGAGCCCGTCGAGGCGCCCGGCTCCCCGCTGCTGGCCGAGGCGATACGTCAGGTCGGGGCGTACTTCGCGGGTGAGCGACGCGACTTCGACCTGCCGCTGGACTGGTCGCTGATCTCCGGCTTCAACCGGGAGGTCCTGCGCGAACTGGCCTCGGGCGTGCCGTACGGCACGGTCGTGGGGTACGGCGATCTGGCCGGGCGGGTCGGTCAGCCGGGCGCCGCGCAGGCCGTGGGCATGGCGATGGGCGCCAATCCGCTGCCGGTGGTGGTGCCCTGCCACCGGGTCGTCGAGAGCGGCGGCGGCATCGGCGGCTTCGGGGGCGGCCTGGAGACCAAGCGGAAGCTGCTCGCCCTGGAAGGGGTGCTGCCCGAGCCTCTCTTCTGAGACCCCGGGCCTGTCTGAGACCCCGGGCCTGTCTGAGGTCCCGGGCCTGTCTGCGGTCCCGGGCCTGTCTGCGGTCCCGGGCCTGGTCAGTCGTAGTGCCGCGCCTCGAAGACGTTGCCGTCCGGGTCCCGGAAGTAGAAGCTGCGGGTGGCCTTGCCCCGGGCTCCGAAGGAGTCGTACGAGAGCTCCGACACCGGTACGGCGCGTTCCTCGAGGCGGCCGAGAAGGGCGTCGAAGTCGTCGCGGGGCAGGGACAGGCAGACGTGGTTGACGGGGTGGCCGGCGCTGTCGGCGGCGCCGGGCAGCATCTTCATGCGTTCCGCGAAGGTCAGCGGCATGAGGTCGAGGATGGTCTCGTCGTTGACGCGCACGGAGGGGAACGGCACCTTGCCCGCGGCGAACTCGGTGAGCCTGAGCGTCTCCATGCCGACGGCCTTCTCGTAGAAGTCGGCGGCGGCGGCCGGGTCGCGCACCCAGAGGACGACGTGGTCGAGACGTGCTGTGTGGTCCGTCATGCACTCCAGGCTCGTGATGTCCTCGACAGCCCGCAAGGGTTTGGCCCGGCGCGCCGCCCGCCAGAGATGAGGGAGGACCGACTGACAGGAGGCAGGCGCGTGGTGCTGGTGATGTCGGAAGAGGTGCGGGCGGCGCTCGAGGCGCGACAGCCCGTGGTGGCCCTGGAGTCCACGATCATCGCCCACGGGCTGCCTCGGCCGCGCAACCTCCAGGTGGCCCTGGAGCTGGAGGCGGCCGTGCGGCGGGAGGGGGCGGTGCCCGCGACGATCGCCGTGCTGGACGGGCGTGCCCATGTCGGACTGGACAAGGAGCAGCTGGAGCGGGTCGCGAACGAGGACGGGATCCGCAAGCTGGGCCACCGCGATCTGCCGCTCGCCGTGGCCTCCGGGGCGAGCGGGGCGACCACGGTGTCGGCTACCGCGCTGCTGGCGGCGCAGGCGGGGGTCCGGGTGTTCGCGACCGGCGGGCTCGGCGGGGTGCACCGGGAGTGGACGGTGACGCAGGACGAGTCGGCCGATCTGGGTCTGCTGGCGCGGACGCGGATCACCGTGGTGTGTGCCGGGGTGAAGTCGATCCTGGACGTGCCGGCGACCCTG
This sequence comes from Streptomyces sp. NPDC056948, assembly GCF_042674225.1. Taxonomy (NCBI): domain Bacteria; kingdom Bacillati; phylum Actinomycetota; class Actinomycetes; order Kitasatosporales; family Streptomycetaceae; genus Streptomyces; species Streptomyces sp. NPDC056948. The sequence goes on along the minus strand of NZ_JBHUQX010000043.1, from coordinate 11,101 downwards.
CAGCGGCTGGAGACGCTGGGTGTCGCCGTGGCCGGTTACGGCACCGACCGGTTCCCGGGCTTCTATCTGTCCGACTCGGGGCATCCGGTGGACTGGACGCTGCGGACGCCGGAGCAGGTGGCGGGCGTCATGCGGGCCCAGGACGCGCTCACCGAGCCGGAGTCGGCGCTGATCGTCGCCAATCCCGTCCCCGAGGAGGAGCAGCTCGATCCGGAGCTGCACGCGCGCGTGCTCGCGGACGCGCTGCACGCGTGCGAGGAGGAAGGGGTCACCGGCCAGGCGGTCACGCCGTTCCTGCTCGACTATCTGGTGCGGCACACCGACGGGGCCTCGCTGAGCGCCAACCTGGCGGCGGTCCGCGGCAATGTGCGCCTGGCGGCGCGGATCGCGGCGGCCTGGGCCCGGGTGTGACCGGGGCCGGGGCCGGGGCCGGTCACCCCACAGGACGTGAAGAGCGCTCCGTGGAGGGCGCGGCGCTGCTGGTCGTCGGGGACGTGATCACCGATGTCGTCGCGCGGCACCGGGGGCCGCTCGCGGCGGGCACGGACACGGTTGCCTCGATCCGGACGGTGCCGGGCGGGGCGGGCGCCAACGTGGCGTGCTGGGCGGCACACCGGGGTGCGGCGGAGGTACGGCTGCTCGGGCGCGTGGGCGCGGACACGGCCGCCTGGCACGAGCGTGAACTGGCGGCCCACGGCGTGCGCCCGCAGCTCGTCGTCGACCCGCGGGCTCCGACCGGCACGGTGATCTGTCTGGTGGACCGGGACGCTTCGGCGGAGCGGACGTTCCTCACCGACAGCGGAGCGGCGTTGCGGCTCGAACCCGCCGACTGGTCGGACGCGCTGCTCGACGGGGTGGCCCGGCTGCATCTGTCGGGCTACCTCCTGTTCTCCGAACCGGGTCGCGCCCTGGTGTCGGTGGCTCTGAAGGCCGCACGCGCACGTGACGTGCCGGTGAGTCTGGACCCGGCGTCGGCGGGGTTCCTCACCGAGCTGGGCGTCGAGCGCTTCCTGGCGCTCGTCGAGGGCGTGGACGTACTGCTGCCCAGCCGGGACGAGGCGTCCCTGCTGACGGGGCTGACCGACGCGGCCGACGCGGCGGCCGAGCTGAGCCTGCGCATCCCGCTGGTCGTCGCGAAGCAGGGGCGCGAGGGAGCACTCGTGGCCCGTTCGGGGAAGGTGTGCGCCCGCGTTCCCGCCGTGCCGGCGATGCCGCGGGACACCACGGGCGCCGGTGACGCCTTCACGGGCACGTTCCTCGGCGCCCTGCTCGCGGGCGCCGGACCGGAGGAAGCGGCGGCGGAGGGCTGCCGAGCGGGTGCGCGGGCAGTGGAGCGGGTGGGCGGCAGGCCGCCTGTGCCCGGCTGATACGGGGCGGGCCACCTCTGCCCAGCACATTCGGGCAGGTCGCCTCTGCCCAGCCGGTGCGGGGCAGACCGCCCCTGCCCGGGCTGATGCCCACGCCCGCGCCGCCCCTGGCTACTGCTTGCGTCCCCACGCCGAGATCATCGGTGGCGTAGTGAGGTCGAGCGCGCCGGACGTGACGTTCATGAGGTGCCGCTGGATGTCCTGGTCCGTGGCGAGACCCGCGGTGACAAGCTGGTCGCGGATCTGGCGGACCGTGGCGGACTCCAGGGCCGCACAGGCCGGTGAGGCGATGGGGAAGTAGGCGTCGGCCTGGACGCGGGTCAGGCCGACCTCCCGGAGCAGGCGCGGGAGGGTGCGGCCGCAGGGGAGGTCGGTCCCGCGGTCGGCCAGCAGCTTGCGGAAGGTCTGCCGCAGCCGGTTCGCGAGCTGCTGCTCGGGGCCGTACTCGTCGGGACAGAGCAGGGGCTGAAGGGCGGGGTCGACGTCCTCGACGAGGAGGCGCCCGCCGGGGCGCAACGAGTCGGCCATGGACCGCAACGCCCGTTGCCGGTCGGCGACGTGGACGAGGGCGAGGCGGGCGTGCACCAGGTCGAAGCCCTCCCCCGGCGGGTCCTGCGCGCCGAGATCGTGGACGCGGACCTCGACGGGCGGCCGGGCGCCCCTGGCGAGCCGTGAGGTGTCGGCGTCGGTCGCGACGACACGTCCGGTCGGGCCGACCTTCTTCGCCAGCCAGAACACCACGGACGGGCCGCCGGCGCCGACCTCCCAGCACCGCCAGCCGGACCCGACTCCGAGTGCTTCGAGATGCCGGAACGTCGTGGGGTCGAAGAGAGCGGCGAAGGCGCTGAAGTGCTCTGCCGCCTCGGTCTGCCGGTTGTCGAGGAGGTGCCCATCGGTTCGCGTCATGCCGTGATCATCCCATTTGTCTTACTTGTTCGTAATCGTCGACGCTCCGGTAAGGAGAACCGCACCGCACCGGCACGCGTCGATGCCTCAGAACAACGGCGTCGGCGAGTCGTTCGTCCACAGCCGGGAACAAAGCGGAATGAGTCGTTTCCACAGGCTTACCCGCAGCTCACGTGGGCCTGGCAGACTGGCGCGCCAAGGCGCAGGGACGGCGCGAGGAGTTCCACGCAAGGAGATCCGGATGTCCATGGCAGGGAATCTGCGGAAGGTCACGAGCCTCGGCGGGGTCGGTGGCCTTCGCAAGGTGGCTCGGCTGGCCAGGCGGCGCCCGCGCGTCGACCTGAGTCACCCGGCCCGCTCCCCGCTGGGCTCCTCGGTGGTCAACTGCGTGACGTACCGGGACGGTGTCCGCACCCCCGCGCGCGGCGATCTGGTGGATGTCGTGGAGCGGGTGCGCAAGAGCCGGGAGGGCTTCGTCTGGCTCGGCCTGCACGAGCCGACCGACCAGGAGTTCGCGGGCATCGCCGAGCTCTTCGACCTGCACCCGCTGGCCGTCGAGGACGCCGTCGAGGCCCACCAGCGCCCCAAGCTGGAGCGGTACGGAGAGACGCTCTTCGCGGTGTTCAAGACGGTCTGCTACGTCGAGCACGAGGAACTCACGGCCACGAGCGAGGTGGTGAACACCGGCGAGATCATGGTGTTCGTCGGCGAGGACTTCGTGATCACGGTGCGGCACGGCCGGCACGGGTCGCTGGGTCCGTTGCGCGAGGAGCTGGAATCCGATCCCGGCCAGCTCACCAAGGGCCCCTCCGCGGTGCTGCACGCGATCGCGGACCATGTGGTCGACGACTACCTGACCGTCACGGACTCGATGCAGGCGGACATCGACCAGGTCGAGACGGATGTCTTCGCGGAGACCGGTGCGCGCGCCGACCCGGGGCGCATCTACCAGCTCAAGCGTGAACTCCTCGAACTGAAGCGGGCCGTGGTGCCGCTCAGCCGCCCGCTCGAGGATCTCGCCACCCGGCCGATCCGGGCGGTCGACCCGGAGATACAGGCGTACTTCCGCGACGTCTCGGACCATCTGCTGCGGGCGAAGGAGCAGATCGCCGCCTTCGACGAACTGCTCAACTCCATCCTGCAGGCGCACCTCGCGCAGGTCACGGTCGCGCAGAACGAGGACATGCGGAAGATCACGGCGTGGGCCGCGATCATCGCCGTGCCGACGATGGTCTGCGGGGTGTACGGCATGAACTTCGAGCACATGCCGGAGCTGCACTGGCGGTACGGCTACGGCATGGTCATCGGCGTCATATCCGTCGCGTGCGTGACGCTGTACCGGGCGTTCCGGCGCAGCGGCTGGCTCTGACGCGGGCCGTGACGCGCGGGGAGTGAATCCGCGGGCGGGACCTCAGGGTGCCTCGTGGGGTCAGCGTGTGGTGGTGGAGTAGACGCTCTCGGCCCAGGAGGCGATCTGGTCGTCCGCCAGGTGCCGGGCCAGGTCGGCTTCGCTGATCATGCCGACCAGCCGCTTGTCATGGATCACGGGCAGCCTGCGGATCTGGTGCTCCCGCATCTCACGGAGCACTTCGCCGACATCGGCGTTCGCGTCGATCCAGCGCGGGGTGCCCTTGGCCATCTCACCCGCGGTGATCCTGGCGGGGTCGTGCCCCAGGGCGACGCAGCCGACGACGATGTCGCGGTCGGTGAGGATGCCGCAGAGCCGCTCGTTCTCGTCGCTGATGGGCAGGGCGCCGACGTTCAGCTCGCGCATGAGCTGGGCGGCGCGGTCGAGGGTTTCGTGGGCGGGGATCCACTGGGCGCCGCGGTGCATGATGTCTCCGGCGGTGGTCATGAAGTACCTCCCGATGCCGGACGGCCGGCGCGGCGCGGGACGCACCGCGAGTCCCGACGCCCTTCATTCTCGCCGCGCCACCGGATGCCCGCACACGGAACCCGCCCGCCGGATGCCCGCACACGGAACCCGCCCGCGCCCGCCCGACAGCGAGCAGCCGCTCAACCGCTCCACGCCGGATGGCGCGGATCGTCGGCCCTTACCAGGACGTCGGCCGTGCCGGCCGGGTCCGTCTCGTGCTCGTAGCGCTCGAAGGCCGGGAGGGTCCAGTGCTCGGCGTCGGGCGTGCGGCGGCGCAGGGCGCCCGGGGAGAGCAGGACGTGGACGCTCAGGTCGAAGGGGAACCAGTGCCGAAGGAGGAAGGGTCCGTGCAGCAACAGGACGCCACCGGGCGGGAGTTGGGTGTAGGGGCTGCGTGTGGCGCGGTCGGCGGCCGGGTCCCAGAGGTCGGGCAGGACACGGCCGTCGCCACCGGCTTCGAGAGGGCCGAACACCTCGCGCCACAGGGCTCCGGTGTCGTACCAGCCGTCGTAATAGGCCTCCACGTCCCGGTGGCCGTACTCCAGCCGCACCGAGGCGGGGCGCAGGAAGCCCTCCGTGCCCACGACGAGCGACGAGCGGCCGCGTATGCGCAGCGCCTCGGAGACACGGTGGGCGAGATCTCCCGGGCGGGCGGCCGGGGCGCCGTCGAAGGCGATGCGGGGCCAGGGAGCGCCATCGGCGGGCTTCAAGTCGAGGAGGCGCTCGGCGAGCAGGTCGCCGAGCCGGTCCCAGGTGATCGCTTCGAGTCGCACACGGCCCATGATGCGTCAGGCCGGGTCAGGAGCTGTCACGCCCGCGGGCTCCTCGGTCGCCGGGGAGGGACAGACCGCAGGGAGGCGTCGAGATGGCCGGGGTCTGTCGTGGCGGACGTAGTTCGTCCCGTCGTCAGGGGGAATGAACCACATATGGTCCCCCGCGCGATGCTTCCGCCCCTCACCGGGCTCCTCGTCTTCCAGCCTCTCAAGCGCCGGTACTGCGCCGAGTGCCGGCGAGGGCCGCTGCCGCTGCTGGTCCTGGAGGACGGCGCCCCGCGCTGCCTGGACTGTGCCGACCTCGGGCATCTGGTGTTCCTGCCGAGCGGCGACACCGCGCTGACGCGCAGATCGCGGGAGGAGAGCACGCTGTCGGCGGTGGTCGTGCGGTTCAACCGGCGCAAGAGCCGTTACGAACGGCAGGGCGTCCTGGTCGAGGAGGCGGCGCTGGCGAGGGCCGAGCAGCGGTGTCTCGCGGACGCCGAGGCACGGCGGCGGCGCCGGGTGCGGGACGCGCGGCGGCGGGCGGCTCAGGACGAGCTGTTCACTCTGACGTTCGCGGCGGAGATACGGCGGCTGTATCCCGGATGCCCCGCCGACCGGGCGCATGCCATCGCCGCCCACGCCTCCGAGCGGGGCAGCGGGCGGGTGGGCCGCAGTGCGGCGGGGCGGGCGCTGACCGAGGGGGCCGTGACGTGGGCGGTCGTGGCGTCCGTGCGGCATCTGGACACGCCGTACGACCGGCTGCTCATGAGCGGGGTGCCGAGACACGAGGCGCGGCGGCGGATCGCGGCGGCGGTGGAGACGGTGCTGAGGGGGTGGACCGAGGCTGGGCTCGGTTCCGCCGGGTGACCCGGCCGGGCAGGTGTCGTCCGGTGGACACGGCCGTTCGGGGGATCGTGGACGTTCGCTTATGGCCCCGCGCCGCTCGGCCATGGTCACTGTGCTCGTACGGGAATTCACTTGTGGTGAGGAAAGGTGCCGGGCAGGATCCCGGCTCGACGGGCGGGAGAGGCTGACATGATCGACGGACCGTACTTCGTGCTGACGGTGCTGGGTGTGCTCGGGACCGGCCTGGTGGCCGGGGTGTTCTGCGGCTTCTCGACCTTCGTCATGCGGGGCCTCGCCACGCTGCCGCCCGCGCAGGGGGTCGCCGCGATGAACGCGATCAACGTGGCCGCGGTGACGCCGCCCTTCATGGCCGTGTTTCTCGGGTCGGCGGTGCTGTGCGCGGTGATCGCCGTGGTGACGTTCGTGCTGTGGCCGGAGGAGGGGACGGTGGAGCTGCTGGTGGGCAGCGCGCTGTATCTGTTCGGCTCGTTCGGGCTCACCATGGTCGCGAACGTGCCGCGCAATGACGCGCTGCTCAAGCTGGAGCCGGGCACGTCGGAGGCAGCCGCGTACTGGCCGGCGTATGTGCGCGAGTGGACGATGTGGAACCACGTCCGCACGGCCGCCTCGGCCGGGGCGGCGCTGGCGTACGTGCTGGCGCTCACCTGACGGCCCGCGGCGACGGGCACCGGCCCGGAGGCGGACGTATCGTGGCCGGAGGAGCACCGCCCGACGACGCACGGCCTGTCGCACGCGCACGCAAGGAAGACGGCCATGGCCGATCCCAAGGGTTTCATGACCACACCCCGCCAGGACTGGCCGCGGCGGCCGGTCGAGGAGCGGGTGCGGGACTGGGACGAGGTCTACGTCCCCGGGGCGCTGCTGCCGATCATCAGCAAGCAGGCCGATCGCTGCATGGACTGCGGCATCCCCTTCTGCCACGACGCCTGCCCGCTGGGCAATCTGATCCCCGAGTGGAACGACCTGGTGTCGAGGGAGGACTGGCGGGCGGCCGCCGACCGGCTGCACGCCACGAACAATTTCCCGGAGTTCACCGGCCGGTTGTGCCCGGCGCCGTGCGAGGCGGGGTGTGTGCTGGCGATCAACCAGCCGGCCGTCACCATCAAGAACGTCGAGTGCGCGATCGCCGACCGGGTGTGGGAGGAGGGCTTCGCGCCGCCGAGGCCGCCGGAGCGGCTGTCCGGCAAGACGGTCGCGGTGATCGGTTCGGGGCCCACCGGGCTGGCCGCGGCCCAGCAGCTGACCCGGGCCGGGCACACGGTCGCCGTGTACGAGAGGGCCGACCGGCCCGGCGGGCTGATGCGGTACGGCATCCCCGAGTTCAAGATGGAGAAGCACCATCTGGATCGGCGGCTGGAGCAGATGCGGGCCGAGGGGACCAAGTTCCGTACGTCGACGTCGGTCGGGCGGGACATCGGGGCCGATGAGCTGCGGACCCGGTACGACGCCGTGGTGCTCGCCACGGGGGCGACCGCGTGGCGTGAACTGACCGTGCCGGGGCGGGAACTGACGGGCGTTCACCAGGCGATGGAGTACCTGCCGCTTTCCAACCGGGTGTGCGCGGGCGATCTGGAGGTCTCCCCGTTGTCGGCCGCCGGGAAGCACGTCATCATCGTCGGCGGCGGCGACACCGGGGCGGACTGCCTGGGCACGGCTGTCCGGGAGGGTGCCGCGTCCGTGACCCAGCTGGACATCTACGCGCTGCCGGAGGCGCAGCGCGACGAGGACGCCGAGCCCTGGCCGACGTATCCGATGCGGATCTACCGGCTGTCCGCCGCGCACGAGGAGGCCCGTGATCTGCGGACCGCTCCGGTCGCCGACGCGGACGCGCGGCTGTTCGCGGCGTCCACGCTGCGCTTCGACGGCGACGCGGAGGGGCGTGTGCGGTCGCTGCACCTGGTCGAGGTGGACGCGCGGCGCAGCCCGGTGGATGGCACCGGGCGGACGCTCCCCGCCGACCTCGTGCTGCTCGCCCTCGGCTTCTCCGGGCCCGACCGGGAGGACGGGCTCGTCGACCAGCTCGGGCTGGCGATGGAGCCCCGCGGCACCGTCACGCGTGACGCCGGTTTCGCCACGAACGTGCCCGGTGTGTTCGCCGCGGGTGACGCCGCCCGGGGGCAGTCGCTCATCGTCTGGGCGATCGCCGAGGGGCGGGCCGTGGCGGCCGCGGTCGACCGTCATCTGACGGGCAGTTCGCGGCTGCCGTCACCGATCGGGCCGTACGACCGGCCCATGGTGGTCTAGTACGACCGGCCCAGGGTGGTCTGGAAAGACGACCGCTCGGAAGGCGATCACCGCTCGTCCGTGCCCGCCAGCTTCGCCGTGGACAGCGCCACCCGGTTCCATGTGTTGATCGTGCAGATCACGGCGAGGACCTGGGCCAGTTCCCGTTCCTCGAAGAGGGACGCAGCCCGGGCGTAGACGTCGTCCGGGACGCCTGCGTCGGCGACGAGGGTCATCGCCTCCGTGAGGGCGAGGGCCGCCTGTTCCCGCTCGGTGAAGAAATGGCGGGCCTCGCGCCAGACGGCGACCATGTGCAGCCGGTCCTCGCTCTCGCCGGCCTTGCGGGCGTCGTTGGTGTGCATGTGGAGGCAGTACGCGCAGTGGTTGAGGTGCGAGGCGCGGATCTGGATCAGTTCGACGAGGGCCGGGTCGAGGCCCTCACGGGCGGCGGCGTCGAAGGCGATGAGGGCGCGGAAGGCCTTCGGGGCGGACTGGGCGAACTCCAGCCGGGCCGTGTCCGTCGAGTGCGCCCGCGTCGTGTGCGTGTTCGTCGTCATGTCCCTCAACCTACGAGCCTCAAAGACCCGCTGTAGGGTGCATTCCCATGGCGAATTCGTGGGTCAATTCCGCGGAACGGATCGGGTCCGACCTGCATCTGGAGCTGTCCGGGCCGGGCGGCCGGCGCACGGCGCTGATCCGGGCGCTGCGCGAGGCCGTACGCGACGGGCGGCTCGCTCCGGGCACGCGGCTGCCGCCGTACCGCTCGCTCGCGGCCGACCTCGGTGTCGCCCGCAACACGGTGGCCGACGCGTACGCGGAACTCGTCGCGGAGGGCTGGCTCACCGCACGTCAAGGCTCGGGCACCCGGGTCGCGGAACGTGCCGAGCCGCTGCGTCCCGCCGCTCGCGTGCCCAAGAAGGCACCTCCGCGCGCGGGTGGACCGCGGCACAACCTGCTGCAGGGCACGCCGGACATCTCGGCGTTCCCGCGCGCGGCCTGGCTGGCCTCCTACCGGAGGGCACTCCAGCGGGCGCCCAACGAGGTGTTCGGCCCGGGCGACCCCGCCGGCCGGGCCGAACTGAGGGAGGCGCTCACGGAGTACCTGGCCCGCGCACGTGGCGTGCGGACCGAGCCCGGCCGGATCGTGATCTGCTCCGGCTTCGCGCACGCGCTGCGGCTGCTGTTCGGAGGCGGTGTCCTGCGCGGGCCCCTGGCCGTGGAGGCGTACGGGCTCGGATTCCACCGGGAGGTCCTCGCGGGTGCCGGGGTGCGTACCGTGCCGCTCCCCCTCGACGAACACGGCGCCCAGGTCGACCGGTTGGGGCGCGAGCGGGCCGTGCTGCTCACGCCCGCGCACCAGTTCCCGACCGGCGGGCCGCTGCACCCCGCGCGCCGGGCCGCCGTGATCGACTGGGCACGCGCGCGCGGCGGGCTGGTTCTGGAGGACGACTACGACGGGGAGTTCCGCTACGACCGCCGGCCGGTCGGCGCCGTCCAGGGCCTCGACCCCGAGCACGTGATCCACATCGGCTCGGTCAGCAAGAGCCTGTCACCGGCGGTGCGGCTGGGCTGGATGGTGCTCCCGGAGCGGTATGTCGAGGACGTACTCGCCGTGAAGGGCGAGCGCGAGGCGTGGGCGAGCGTCTTCGACCAGTTGAGCCTCGCCGACTTCGTCGTCTCCGGGTCGTACGACCGTCATGTACGGCGTATGCGGCAGCGGTACCGGAGCCGCCGGGACCGGCTCGTCGCGGCGCTCGCCGAGCACGCGCCGCAGGTCGAGGTCACGGGCGTCGCGGCCGGGCTGCACGCGGTGCTGCGGCTGCCGCCCGGCACCGAGGCGTCCGCGGTCAAGGCCGCCGCCTGGCGGGGCATCGCCCTCGACGGTCTCGGAGCGTTCCGGCACCCGGACACGGACATGGCGGCGAGCGACGGCCTCGTCGTGGGGTACGCGACTCCCTCCGAGCATGCCTACGGGCCGGCCGTGGAGGCGCTGTGCGGTGCACTGCCGCCGCCTTCGATGGGGGATGCGAGGCCGTGAGTGCCGAGCCCGCGTACGGCGACAGGCCGGCCGCGTGCGGCAGCAGGCCCCCGCCACTTGGTCATCCGCGATTCCTCGGGCGGGTACGGAGGCGTACTGAGAATCGTACTGCCGTCGCGGACCGGTCCGCGGTCTCCTGCGGGCGGGTCGAGCCGTCAGGCCCTCGGCGATGGCGAAGCACGCAGGACATCGCGCCGACGCCCGGTCCTCCGGGTGTTCCGCAGGAGTCGTACGCCGGGGAGCACGCGCCCCGACCGCTCCTGGGAAATGGAGGATTCGCCTTGTCACGGGTTGCCGGCAACGGGATCCTGCTTGCTGTTCGGAACCGCGGGCTCACGGCGACAAGGGCGTCGGCCTGCGGCGTGGTTCGGTCGTGAAGCCGGGGGGACATCGGTGACGGACTTTGCTTTTGACCCACCTGACCCGCCTGACCCACCACCGCCTCCACCACCGCCCCCTCCGCCTCCCTTGCCGGAGCCTCCTCCACCGCCGCCCCTGCCGGATCCTCCTCAGCCGGCGCCTGCCCCGCCGCCGGAGCCGCCCCGGATGCCCGATCCGCCGCCCGTCGCGGACATCCCTTCCCCCGTCAGTGAACCGGCCGCCCCGGTCGTCGACACGTGGGAACCTCCCGACGCCTGGGAGCCTCCGGAGCCGGCGAAGGCTCCTGATCCGCCGCAACAGCCGGATCCGGGAGACAAAGCGGCGCTCGATGCTCGGGACGAAGCGCAGCGGGTGGAGCAGCAACTGGGTGCAGCCGCAGGGCAAGGAGCCACCGCGGCCAATGAACTGGCCGCCGCGGCCCAGGCGGACAAGGCCGTCATCGAGGCCAACGCGACCGCGGACCTCTTGCAGCAACAGCGGCTGGACGACCAGGCCGCGGACGCGGCGCGCCGGCAGGACCTGGAAGTGGATCGCGCGTTCACCGAGTGGGACCGGAACGGAACGGCGGAGCAGTCCGCGTACGAGACCACTCAGCGGCTCGCCAAGGGACTGGCGGGAGAGAAGGCCGCTGCTGAGGCCTTGGCATCCCAGGGATACGACGTTCTGTACTACAAACCTGATATCG
>NZ_JBHUQX010000042.1:0-33514 GCF_042674225.1 Streptomyces sp. NPDC056948 | reverse complement strand
GCCATACGTCTGCTCAGCGGCCGAGAGCGCGCCGTCCGCGGCCCTGGGAGAGGACCGGGAGGTTGCGGGACGACGGCGCGCCCTGGGAGCGCGTGTCCTCCTCCAGGCGCAGGGCCAGCGCCGGGCAGCGGCGCACCGCGCGTAGAGCCTTGGCCTCGGCGTACCGCGGCACCTGTGCCTGTGCCACGGTGGGGAAGCCGTCGGCGCCGAGCTGGAACACCTCGGGGAGGATGTCCGCGCACAGGCCGTGGCCCCGGCACAGCGTCCAGTCGACGTAGATCTTCTGGCGGCTGGGGCCGTTCTCCTCGGACTCGGCGCCGCCCGGGATGCCCGTCGGGGCCCTGCCGCCCTCGAAGAGCGGCAGCACGCCCTCCACGGGCCTGCCGCAGCCGTTGCCGAGGACATGGGCGGCCAGGTCGTCCGTGAACGCCTTGATGGTCGACTCGAGGAACATCGCGGAGCCGTCCGGGTGCGAGCAGGCGCCGCGCCGCTTCACGTTCTTGGCGACCTGCTTGACCGCCTCCAGGGCGGCCGGTCCGCCGCCGTTGAGGATGTCCTCCAAGCCGCGTGCGGCGGCCGGCAGGCCGAGGTAGCAGGGGCCGCACTGGCCCGCGCTCTCCTCGGCCAGCCACTGGGCGACCCGCAGCGACTCGCCCAGCGGGCAGGTGTCCTGAGTGATCGGCAGAATCGCTCCGGCGCCGAGCGCACCGCCCACCGCGTCCAGGGAGTTGCGGGAGACGATCGCCTCGTTGACCGTCGCCGCGTCGATCCACTTGCCGTGGTAGCCGCCGGTGAGCACGCCCTGCGGCACCGGCGGTGCGCCGGCGAGCTGCAGGACGTAGCGCAGCGGGACGCCCGTCGGGACCTCGATCACCATGGGGCGGGCCACCGCCCCGGAGACCGTGAGCATGACGGTGCCCGGCTCGTCGTACAGGCCGGTGTTGCCGTAGCGCTCCGGGCCGATGCGGGCGGCGATGGCGAGCTGGGCGAAGGTCTCGGCGTTGGACAGCAGCGTGGGGGCGCCTCCGACGCCGTTCTGCGAGGCGCTGACCTTGCGGCCCGGTGGAACGGCCGGGCCGCCGTCGATCGAACGGATCAGCGACGCGGCGGCACCGGTGACCATACGGACCGGATTGCGCTGCACACGCGCGCGTAGTGCCGACCGGCGGCCGTTGTTGAGGCCGCGTTCGGCGAGCGCCGCTTCCATGGAGCGCTGTGTCGACTCACGGGTGACCCCCACCACGAGCGTGCGGGCACCCAGAGCTTCCGCGCACAGCAGCGCGCCGTCCAGGATCAGATGCGGGGCACGGTTGATCAGCACCGTGTCCTTGCGGCAGGCCGGCTCGTCCTCGCTTCCGTTCACGACGACGACCGGCCGGATGCCGCGCTTGATCGCCGACTCGGCGACCGAGCGCAGCTTTTTGTGGAAGGGGAAGCCCGCGCCGCCGCGGCCCTTCAGGTTGATGCGTTCGGCGAGTTGCGCGAGCTGCTCGCCGCCCATCGGCTCGAGCGGCCCGTGCACCTTCAGATGCATGGGCAGATCGAGCCGATCGACAAGGTCGAAGCCCGACGTGAGCTGAGGAAGCCCGACCACGCGGACTTCGGGTACGTCGGGCAGAGCCTCGTTCACTTAAAGCCTCCGGAAGGCGTGTTCCAAGGTTCGCCCGATCCCGGTGCGTCGAAGTCGTAGGACGCACCGGGCAGTGTTTCAGTGGCGGGACCGCTGTTGTACGTGTCGTTCGGGTAGTACGTGTCGAAGGCGGCGTTCGACTCACCCGTGTCGTACACGTCACTCGATCCATAGCCGGCGGCGCCTGGATTGCCATAAGCCGGGATGCTTTGTCCGGTGTCCTGCATGGGGTCGTAGGGCGGGATGTTGAAGCCCGTGTCCTGGAGCGGGTCGTAGGCCGACGGCGGGGCCTCGCCGACCGGGGGCGGGGACGGGATCGGCCAGTTGCCCGAGGTGCTGGAGGGGCCGTCCACGAGCGGCATGCTCTGGGTGGGCTGCATGTCCAGCGGCAGCTCCATGCGATTGCTCGGCCCCGGCGCGAAGGCCTGCTGGCCCGGGGGAGGGCCGGAGACGGCACGGTAGGCGGCCGCGAATCCGTTGGCGGGCTCCCTGGCCGCGGGGCGTTCCGCCTTCTCGTACAGCGGGCCCGACGGGGACGCCGCGGCTCCCCGGGGCGCGGCCCGGCTTTCGTAGCCGGGCAGCGTGGAGCCGCCGGCCGCCCGGGCCCGGCTCTCCTCCAGGTCCCTGCGGGCCGAGGGCTCCCCGGGGCCTATGAGGCTGGCGAACTTGTCGGCGACCTTGCGCTTGACCGGGCGCGGAGCGGCGCGCAGGGCGAGGGCGCCGGCCACCGCGACCAGGGACAGGCAGTACAGGATGACGAAGATCGGCTTGGCCGCGCGACCCGCGTAGAGCCCGTGGACCAGGGCGGCGCACCAGGCCGGGTAGGCCAGCATGTGCATGGCCCGCCAGCGGGCCGCGACGGGTGCGGGGGAGGCGAAGCGGTTGCGCAGTACGCCGGTGACGCCCACGAAGATCATGAGCATGCTGGCCACGGTGCCGAGGCCGATGAGGAACGACCTGCCCGTGACGGTCTCGTCCTCGGTCAGGAGCAGCCCGAAGGGGACCACGGCGGCGACCCACGAGGTGTGGTCCAGCGCCAGCTTCACCCCGATGTGGACCAGGAGGAAGACGATCGAGGCGACGGCCGTGGTCCGGTGCACGGCCTGCGCCAGGATGCGCCTGCGCGCGTCGAGCAGGATCCGGTCCTGGGCGACGAGTCCCCAGATCACCGAGCAGGAGAGGCACACGAGGGACAGCACGCCGGCGCCGAAGTTGAGGAACTCGGCGAACGAGTCGTCCGCCGTGGAGTCGTACGGATTCACGGCCTGCCTCCCCACATCCCGGCGACCGGGGGTAGCGAGGCGTTACTGCGATGAGGGTTCATGGGGGCAACTCCGAGCGGTTCGGGAAAGCGGTCCCGCTGCCGCACTCTAAGCGGAGCCATACCGATGGGTACGAGGTTTGAGTTATTGCGTTGTTATCAAAGGACAATATGGATGTTGTGATGTCCCTTAGTGACTATTACGCGGAGTAACCTTTGACCCTGGTTCAGCTTTTCGGGCACCGAACGGCCCTCCGGAAGCGCGTCGCGGCGCGCTGAGGGCCTGCGGTACCCTATCGCCATGCGTGCCGTACGCCTTCTGCTTAGCGGGCCGCGCTGATCAGTCCCGGCCACCGGACGAGTCGAGTGGCCGGAATCGGCGCGGCGTCCCCTCCTGTGTGAGGGGATTTTTCGTTTCTCGAACCCACAGCCGCAGGCAGAGACGATCGATGGAGCTTTGAGGATCATGAGCGAGACGAACCCCGCTGCCGCCGCCGAGGTGGCGGCGCCGCACCGCTACACGGCCGCCATGGCAGCCGAGATCGAGGCACGCTGGCAGGACTTCTGGGACGTCGACAACACCTACGGCGCGCCCAACCCCAAGGGTGACCTGGCGGGCGAGCCGGAGACCGTCGCCAAGCCCAAGAAGTTCATCATGGACATGTTCCCGTACCCCTCCGGTGCGGGCCTGCATGTCGGTCACCCCCTGGGCTACATCGCCACGGACGTGTTCGCCCGCTTCCAGCGGATGACCGGCCACAACGTCCTGCACACCCTGGGCTTCGACGCCTTCGGCCTGCCCGCCGAGCAGTACGCGGTGCAGACAGGCACGCACCCGCGCGTGTCCACCGAAGCCAACATGGAGAACATGAAGTCCCAGCTGCGCCGGCTGGGCCTGGGCCACGACAAGCGCCGGTCGTTCGCCACGATCGACCCGGACTACTACAAGTGGACCCAGTGGATCTTCCTGCAGATCTTCAACTCCTGGTACGACCACGACGCCGGGCGGGCCCGCCCGATCGCCGAGCTGATCGAGCTGTTCGCCTCCGGTGAGCGGCCCGTTCCGGGACACACGCGCGCGTGGAGCGAGCTGAGCGCCGCCGAGCAGGCCGACGTGCTGGGCGAGTTCCGGCTGGCCTACGCCTCCGACGCGCCGGTCAACTGGTGTCCCGGGCTGGGCACCGTGCTGGCCAACGAGGAGGTCACCGCCGACGGCCGCTCCGAGCGCGGCAACTTCCCGGTCTTCAAGGCCAAGCTGCGCCAGTGGAACATGCGCATCACCGCCTACGCCGACCGGCTGCTGGACGACCTGAACGAGCTGGACTGGCCCGAGGCCATCAAGCTGCAGCAGCGCAACTGGATCGGCCGCTCCGAGGGCGCCCGCGTCGACTTCCCCATCGACGGCGAGAACATCACGGTCTTCACCACCCGCCCCGACACCCTGTTCGGCGCCACCTACATGGTGCTGGCCCCCGAGCACCCGCTGGTCGAGAAGTTCACCCCGGCCGCCTGGCCGGAGGGCACCCACCAGGTGTGGACCGGCGGCCACGCGACCCCCGGTGAGGCCGTCAGCGCCTACCGCGCGCAGGCCGCCTCGAAGTCCGACGTGGAGCGGCAGGCCGAGGCCAAGGACAAGACCGGCGTCTTCATCGGCGCGTACGCGACCAACCCGGTCAACGGCGAGCAGGTCCCGGTCTTCATCGCCGACTACGTGCTGATGGGCTACGGCACCGGCGCGATCATGGCCGTCCCGGCCGGCGACCAGCGCGACTTCGAGTTCGCGCGCGCCTTCGAGCTGCCGATCCACTGCATCGTCGAGCCGACCGACGGCCGTGGCACGGACACCTCGACCTGGGAGAACGCCTTCGGGTCGTACGACGCGAAGATCATCAACTCGTCGAACGACGACATCAGCCTGGACGGCCTGGGCGTCGCCGAGGCCAAGGCGCGCATCACCGAGTGGCTGGAGCGGTCCGGCGTCGGCGAGGGCACCGTCAACTTCCGGCTGCGCGACTGGCTGTTCAGCCGCCAGCGCTACTGGGGCGAGCCGTTCCCGATCGCCTACGACGAGGACGGCATCGCCCACGCGCTGCCCGAGTCGATGCTGCCCCTGGAACTGCCCGAGGTCGAGGACTACTCGCCCCGCACGTTCGACGCGGACGACGCCGACACCCAGCCCGAGACGCCGCTGTCCCGCAACGAGGACTGGGTCAACGTCACGCTGGACCTGGGCGACGGCCGTGGCCCGCGCAAGTTCCGCCGCGAGACCAACACCATGCCCAACTGGGCCGGTTCCTGCTGGTACGAGCTGCGTTACCTGGACCCGCACAACAGCGAGCGGCTGGTCGACCCGGAGATCGAGCAGTACTGGATGGGCCCGCGCGAGGGCCAGCCGCACGGCGGTGTCGACCTGTACGTCGGCGGCGCCGAGCACGCCGTACTGCACCTGCTGTACGCGCGCTTCTGGTCCAAGGTGCTGTACGACCTGGGGCACGTCTCCTCGGCCGAGCCGTTCCACAAGCTGTTCAACCAGGGCATGATCCAGGCCTACGTCTACCGCGACAGCCGTGGCATCGCGGTGCCGGCCGCCGAGGTGGAGGAGCGCGACGGCGCGTACTACTACCAGGACGAGAAGGTCACCCGTCTGCTGGGCAAGATGGGCAAGTCGCTGAAGAACGCCGTCACCCCGGACGAGATCTGCGCCGAGTACGGAGCCGACACGCTGCGCCTGTACGAGATGGCGATGGGCCCGCTGGACGTCTCCCGGCCGTGGGACACGCGCGCGGTGGTCGGCCAGTTCCGGCTGCTGCAGCGGCTGTGGCGCAACGTCGTCGACGAGACGACCGGTGAGGTGACGGTCGTCGACGCCGAGCCGGATGAGGAGACGCTGCGCGCCCTGCACAAGGCGATCGACGGGGTGCGCGGTGACCTGGAGGGCATGCGGTTCAACACCGCCATCGCCAAGGTCACCGAGCTGAACAACCATCTGACCAAGGCGGGCGGCGCGGTCTCGCGTCCGGTCGCCGAGGCCCTGGTGCTGATGATCGCCCCGCTGGCCCCGCACGCCGCCGAGGAGCTGTGGCGCAGGCTGGGGCACGCGGGCTCGGTGGTGCACCATGACTTCCCGGTGGCCGACCCGGAGTACGTGGTCGACGAGACCGTGACGTGCGTCGTGCAGATCAAGGGCAAGGTCAAGGCGCGGCTGGAGGTCTCGCCTGCCATCTCCGACGACGAGCTGGAGAAGGTCGCCCTGGCGGACGAGAAGGTCGTCGCCGCGCTGGGCGGGGCCGGGATCCGGAAGGTGATCGTGCGGGCACCGAAGCTGGTGAACATCGTCCCGGCGTAGACGCGGGGCCTGACAGGCCTCCATCGGGGTGCTCCCCTACGGGCAGGTTCGGGGTTCTTCCGGAACTCCGGACCTGCCTGTTGCGTTTACCGTTGAAGAGCGACGTGAGGTGTGCCGCGATGCCCTGAGGAGGAGCCGGTGGAAGCAGTGATCGCAGTATTCGCCCTGCTTTTCGTACTCTTTCTCGGGCTCGGCGTCTACGCGACGGTGAAGGTGGTAGGTGCCGCCAAGCGTGGCGTGGACCGCGGCCTCACCCAGGCCCGTCGCACCGTCGAGGACCACACCCTGCGGGCCAAGTCCTTCGCCCAGCCCGGCGCCGCGGGTGAACTCGCGCAGCTTCGGCTGAGGCTGCGCACCTCGATGCGTGCCACCCAGGACGCGCTGCACGCGGCCGTCGCCGAGGACGTGTCCATCAAGGAGTCCATCGGTCTCTTCGAACGGCTCAGTGCGCACGGCCATGAGCTGGACGACGAACTGAAGCGCCTGGAGGCCGAGCCGGACCGCGGCGCGCTGACCCAGCGGCTGCCCGAGCTGCGCGAGCGCACCGGACGCATCACAGAGTCCGCGGACGCGCTGCGCTGGGCGGCCCGCGACCGGGCCCGCCGCTTCGCCGAAGACGACCTGGACACGCTCAGCGCCCAGATCGACGTGGAGGCCGGGGCGCTGCGGCACTGGACGACGCCGGAGTCCGAGTCGGCCTCCCAGCCGTGGCCCGAAGCGCCCGCCGCCGATGCCGCCACAGCCGGGCAGACCTGGCCGGAATCCCCGCAGCCGAGCCCTGAGCAGGAGCAGGACCGGCCGGCCATCACCCCGCCGGGACCGCGCCCCACCTATTCCTGGCAGAAGAAGGCCCGCCCCGAGAGCACTACTTGATCCGGCCACTCGCGCCGCGGGGCACGGGGGCCGGGCTGCCGCACGGGCGCTACGGCAGGTAACCTCCAGCTCATGTCCCGCCATGTCGCGATCGTCACCGATTCAACGGCCTACCTGCCGGCCCGGGCGATGGAGCGCCACGGCATCACAGCGGTGCCCCTGACGGTGGTCCTCGGTGACCGGGCACTCGAAGAGGGCACCGAGATCTCGACCCGTGCTCTCGCCCAGGCTTTGCAGAAGCGGCGACCCGTGACGACCTCTCGGCCCAGCCCCGCGGTCTTCGAGGAGACGTACCGCAAGGTCGCCGAGTCCGGCGCCACCGGCATCGTCTCCCTGCACCTCTCCGCCGAACTCTCCGGAACCTACGACGCGGCCGTCGTGGCCGCGCGGCAGGCGCCGGTGCCGGTGCGGGTGGTGGACACCGGCATGATCGCGATGGCGCTCGGGTTCTGCGCGCTCGCCGCGACGGAGGCCGCGGAGTCGGGCGGCACGGTGGACGAGGCCGTCACGGCCGCGGAGAAGAGGGCCGCGGGCACGTCCGCCTACTTCTACGTCGACACCCTCGACTACCTGCGCCGCGGCGGCCGTATCGGCGCCGCGCAGGCCCTGCTGGGTTCGGCGCTCGCGGTGAAGCCGCTGCTGCAACTGGCCGACGGCCGCATCGAACCGCTGGAGAAGGTGCGGACCGCGTCCAAGGCGATCGCCCGCCTCGAGGAGATCGCGGCCGACCGGGCGGGCAGCGCGCAGGTCGATGTCGCCGTCCACCATCTCGCCGCCCCGGACCGGGCGTCGGCCCTCGCCGACCGGCTGCGGACACGGTTGACCGGGCTGGCCGATCTGCATGTCAGCGAGGTCGGGGCGGTGATCGGGGCGCATACGGGGCCCGGGCTGCTGGGAGTTGTGATTTCGCCGCGGTGAACGTTGCTCCGGGGCTCCGGGCATCGGCTCCTATCACCCGTGTGAGTGGCGGAGTTGTCCACAGCCGGGCGGTTGTCCCCGGGAATTGACCAAGATCATCGCGGGTGGGTCGAGGTGGCTGATCCTCGTCGCATGGCACTTCGATCACGTTCACGTACAGCGACTGCGACCAGCGGCCCGGGCCGTGGACCCACGTCCGACGGCCGCGTCCGCCACAGTCGACGCCCGCCCGTTGTGCGCGGCCGGGCCCGGCACCGGCACCGGCACGCTTCGGCGGAGGAACTGCGCCGGCGGGCGGAGGTGCTGTTCGGGGAACATGGCGGACGGGGTGGGCCTGCGGTGCGGGGCGGGCCTGGTGAACGGGCTGGGCCTGCGGCATGGGCAGGGCCTGCCGAGCGGGCCGGGTCGGCTGAACGGGTCGGGTCTGCGGCACGGGTTGGGCCTGCCGAGCGAGCCGGGTCGGCTGAACGGGTCGAGTCTGCCGGACGGGCTGGGCCGGCTGAACGGGTCGGGGAGCGGTGGGAGTCGGGGCAGGGGCCGCCGGCTCGGGGGCGGCCTTCGTGGGCTGTCGTGGAGACGGCTGACGGGGATCGCGCTCCGCTGGGGCGGGATGGGCGCGAGGCCGGTGTGGAGCCCGGCCTGGGACCCGACGTCGTCCCCGTCGAGTCGGACAGCGGGGCCGGCCGCGTCGCGGAAGGGGCCTGGCGGGAGCGGGCCGGGCTCGCGCTGCGGGAGCGCATGCCGCTGTGGTTGCAGGCCAGGTGTGGGCTGGAGCGGCGGAGCGTACTCGCTCTGACGGTGGTGCTCGTCGTGGCCGCGGCGTTCGCCGTACAGCA
The DNA here is from genome assembly GCF_042674225.1 of Streptomyces sp. NPDC056948. Taxonomy (NCBI): domain Bacteria; kingdom Bacillati; phylum Actinomycetota; class Actinomycetes; order Kitasatosporales; family Streptomycetaceae; genus Streptomyces; species Streptomyces sp. NPDC056948. The sequence goes on along the minus strand of NZ_JBHUQX010000042.1, from coordinate 24,650 downwards.
CTTCTGGACCGGCCGGACTCAGTCCGTGCGGCCGCCCGAGGTGGTGCGAGCGGCGGCGCCGTACGGGGAGCAGGGACAGGGCGGGCAGACCGAGGAGGAACGAGGGCCGGGCGTGCCCGCGGGGGCGGCCGAGGCGACAGGTGCCGCGGGGCCGCCCGAGATCGTCGTGGACGTCGGCGGCAAGGTCCGCGATCCCGGAATCCATCGGCTGCCGAGCGGTTCGCGTGTCGCGGACGCCCTGCGCGCGGCGGGCGGCGTGAAGCCCGGGACGAACACCGACGGTCTCAACCGTGCCCGCTTCCTCGTGGACGGCGAACAGGTGGTCGTCGGGGGACCGGCCCCCGTCGGGGGAACCGGGGCGGGCGGTACGGCTGCCGGAGGCCCGGCCGGTGGGGCGGCGGGCGGCGCGATGCCGGCGGCTCCGGTCTCCCTCAACACAGCCACCGCCGACCAGCTCGACACCTTGCCGGGTGTGGGCCCGGTGCTGGCGCAGCACATCATCGACTACCGCACGCAGCACGGCGGTTTCCGTTCCGTGGACGAACTGCGCGAGGTGAACGGCATCGGCGACCGCCGCTTCGCCGACCTGCGGAATCTCGTACGGCCATGAGGACGGCCCCTGACCCGTCGGCGCGGCGGGACGAGGCCGTTCCCGGGGCCCCGCCTGAGCCGGCCCGGTCGTCCGTGCACGCCTCGTCCGGGCAGCGGCTCGGCGTCGCCCGCCCCCGGCAGGAAGGCCCCACCGACCTGCGGCTCGTGCCACCCGCCCTCGCGGCCTGGGGCACGGCGGCGCTGATCCTGGGCGCATCGCCGGGGTGGGCCGCGGGCATCGTGGTCGGCTGTCTGCTCGCCGTCGGCCTGCTGCCGCTGGCTCGGAGATCCGGAACGGCGGCATGGCCGCGTGCGTCGGCCGCCGCCGTGCTGCTCTGCGTCGCGGCTGCCGCCGCCTCGGCCGGGCTGCACGGGGCGGATCTGCGCCGGGGGCCCGTGCCCGGCCTGGCGCGGGAGTACGCGACGGTGACCGCCGAGGTCGAGCTCACCTCCGACCCCCGCCTGACCCGTCCCAAGGTCCGGGGCGATCACGTGGCTCCCACCGCCGTGCTGGTCGATGCCGAGGTGCGACGGGTCCATGAGGCGGGTGGCGCGGCAGTGGTGACGCGGACGCCGGTGCTGGTGATCGTCGACGTGAGGTCGGCCCGCGGGAGCGCCTGGGGTGGGCAGCCGCGGCCGGCGGCCGGTGAGCGGGTGCGGTCGCCGTGGCTCGGGCTGCTGCCGTCGACGCGGCTGCGGGTCAGCGCACGGCTGGCGCCCGCGATGACGGGCGGTGACCGGGTCGCGGCCGTGCTGCGGGTGCGGGACCAGGGCGAACCGGAGGTGGTGGGAGAGCCTTCGGGGGCTCAGCGGCTCGCCGGGCGGTTGCGGGCCGGGCTGCGGGAGGCGACCAGCGAGCTGCCGGCGGATGCCCGGGCGCTGCTGCCGGGGCTGGTGGTGGGGGACACCTCGCGGATCACCCCGGAGCTGGAGGAGGCCTTCAAGGAAACCGACCTCACCCACACACTCGCTGTGTCCGGGGCCAACTTCACGATCCTCCTCGCCCTGCTGCTCGGGCCGCCGGGCCTGGCGCAACATGTCGAGCGGCGGGGGATCGCGCCTCGCCTCGGTATCTCCCTGCGGGGGACGGCGGTGCTCGGGGGTGCGCTCTCCCTCGGGTTCGTCGTGGTCTGCAGGCCGGATCCGAGCGTGCTGCGGGCGGCGGCCTGCGGAGCGGTCGCGCTGCTCGCCCTCGCGACCGGCCGTCGGAGGTCACTGATCCCGGCACTGGCGACGGCGGTCCTGCTGCTGGTGCTGTACGACCCGTGGCTGGCGCGGAGTTACGGGTTCCTGCTGTCCGTCGTGGCCACCGGGGCGCTGCTCACGCTCGCGCCGCGGTGGAGCGCAGGGCTGCGGCGGCGCGGGGTGCCGCCCAGGCTCGCCGAGGCGCTGGCCGCCGCTGCCGCCGCGCAGGCTCTGTGCGCGCCCGTGGTCACCGTGCTGTCGGCGCGGGTGAGCCTGGTCGCGGTGCCGTGCAATCTGCTCGCGGAGTTCGCGATCGCGCCCGCCACCGTGCTGGGCTTCGCGGCACTGGCCACGGCACCGGTGGGGATGCCGGTGGCCAAGGCCCTGGCATGGTGCGCGCATTGGCCCGCCGAGTGGATCGCCGAGGTCGCCCGGACGGGGGCGGCGCTGCCGGGCGGGGGCGTGGACTGGCCGGGAAGCTGGGCCGGTGCGGCGCTGCTCGCGGCCGTGACCCTGGTGGTGCTGCTCGTGGGGCGGCGGCTGCTCGGGCATCCATGGTGGTGCGGGGTCTGCGGGCTGCTGCTGGCGCTGGCGGTGGTGCAGCCGCCACCACTGACCCGGGCGATCACGGGCTGGCCGCCGCCGGGCTGGCGGCTGGTGATGTGTGACGTGGGGCAGGGGGACGCCATGGTGCTCGCGGCGGGCGAGGGGGCCGGCGTGGTGGTGGACGCCGGGCCCGATCCACAGCTTGTCGACCACTGCCTGCGCGCACTCGGCATCACCAGGATTCCGCTGGTCGTGCTCACCCACTTTCACGCCGATCATGTGGCGGGGTTGCCCGGTGTGCTGCGCGGACGGGCCGTGGGCGCGATCGAGACGACGGGTTTCGAGGAGCCCGCGGACCAGGCCGCGTTCGTGCGGAGACAGGCGGCGGCCCGGCGGGTGCCCGTGACGAGGGCGGCCGCGGGGGAGCAGCGCCGCGCGGGCGGGTTGTCCTGGCAGGTGGTGTGGCCGCCACCGAGCCCGCCACCGCCGTCGGCGAGCTCTCCACCGGGTTCGCCTCCGCAGGTGCTCCCGGCCCACCCGGTGCCGGAGGGGCCGAACGACGCCAGTGTGGCCATGCTGGTCCGGTCGGCGGGGCTGCGGCTGCTGCTCCTCGGGGACCTCGAACCCCCGGCCCAGCGGGCACTGGCCAGGTCACCGGCGGCCGAGGCGCTGTCCGGCGTGGACGTGCTGAAAGTCGCCCATCACGGCTCGGCCTACCAGGACCCCGGACTCATACGCCGGGCCGCACCGCGGCTGGCCCTGATCAGCTGCGGTGCGAACAACACCTACGGGCATCCGGCGAAGGGCACGGTCGCGGCACTGCGCGCCGGGGGTGCGACGGTGCTGCGGACGGACCGGGACGGCGCACTGGCGGTTGCAGGAGGGGGCGGAGAGCTGAGGGTGGCGCGAGACTGGGGGGCATGAACTCAGCACAGGTTGATGCCTATCTCCGCCGCCTGGGAGCCGAGCCCCCGGCGTGGCCCACCGTCGACGCGCTGCGCGAGCTGCACCTGCGGCATCTGCGGACCGTGCCGTTCGAGAACCTCTCCATCCATCTCGGCGAGGAGATCGTGCTGGAGGAGAAGCGGCTGCTGGACAAGGTGGTGGGCGCCAGGCGGGGCGGGTTCTGTTACGAACTCAACGGAGCCTTCGGGTCGTTGCTCGCCGCGCTGGGCTACGAGGTGGCGCTGCTCGCGGGCCGGGTGTACGGGGACGAGGAGCGGCTCGGGATCCCGTACGACCATCTCGCGCTGCGGGTGCGGACGGTGGACGGGGGTGACTGGCTGGCCGACGTCGGGTTCGGGGCGCACAGCCATCTTCCGCTGGCGTTCGGGGAGCGGGGAGAACAGGAGGACCCGGGGGGTACGTTCCGGATCGTGGAGGCGGGGCCGGACACGGCCGGGGTGCGCGGAGGCCATGACACGGTGGAGGCGGCGGACCTGCGGGTGATCCGTGACGGCAGGCCGCAGTACCGCCTGGAGGTGCGGCCGCGCGCGCTCGGTGACTTCGTGGCCGGGGCGTGGTGGCACAGCACGTCGTCGGGGTCGAACTTCACGCGGTCGCTGGTCTGTTCGCGGGTCACGGAGGACGGAGGGCGGATCACGCTCAGCGGACGCAAGTACACGGTGACGGCGGCCGACGGGACACGGGAGGAGCGGGAGCTGGGGACGGACGAGGAGGTGCTCGGGGTGTACCGGGAGCGGTTCGGGATCGAGCTGGGCGCGGTGCCGGTGGTCCGGGGCACCGGCCAGAGCGGCTGATCCGGACCCCGCGGGGAGGGCTGATTCGGTCCAGAAGGAGCACACCGTCCACACATGGTTCACATGGTTCTAGTCGGTCCTACTCGTGCGTAGTCCCATCACATGTGCTGGATTCCCGTGATGTGGTCGCGTGTTGCCTCGAAAGCCTCATCGGTGGTCGAATGCGTCCTCGGTGAACAGTGATCAAACCGCTGACTTCGAGTCGCACGAGGTGTCCAGATGATCGGCCGCTGGCTGGGAAGCCGAACCAACCGGGTACACCGGACGAGCCCCCTGGCGGCGGTGCCGACACCGCCCAGTGCGGGGGTGCTGAGCTGCCGGGTGCTCGACCCGGTCAACGAGCCGGTCAGACACGCGGAGTTCGCGGTCACCGACGCCATGGGGCGTTCGGTGGTCAGCGGGGGAGCGGATCCGTTCGGGTCGTTCGTGACGACGGTGCCCGCGGGGGAGTACCGGCTCGCGGTGTCGGCGGAGGGGTACACGCCGTACCGGGCGACCACACAGGTCGCCGAGAACACGCTCGCGTCGCTCGGGGACGTGACGCTGCAGGTGGCCCGGCCGCCGGAGCTGCCCGAGCCCGGCGACTGGGAGGTCGAGTCGGCGCACTCCTCGCTCGCCTTCACCGCGCGGCACATCGGACTGGCCCGGATCCACGGGCAGTTCAAGTCCTTCGCGGGTGTCATACGGGTCACCGACCCGCTGGAGCGGTCGGCGATGCATGTGGTGATCGACGCGGCGTCCATCGACACCAACGTGAGGATGCGCGACGACCATCTGCGGTCGGCGGACTTCCTGGACGTCGCGAAGTTCCCGACGCTCGAGTTCTACAGCGACCGGTTCGTGCACAAGGGGGCGAACCGGTGGGCCGTGACCGGGGCGCTGTCGCTGCACGGCGTCACGCGGACGGTCACGCTGGACACGGAGTACCTGGGGCTGGGCAACGGCATGGAGGGCGAGCTGCGGGCGGCCTGCCGGGCCACGACCGAGCTGCACAGGGACGACTTCACCGTGAGCTGGCAGACGATGCTGGCGCGGGGCATCGCGGTGGTCGGGCCGAGCATCAAGATCGACCTCGATGTGCAGGTCGTCCGCAAGGGCTGAGCCTGGGCGGATCCGGTGGATCGGGCTGCGACGCGGTGTCGGACAATGTCCGGCGTGAGTGATGTGCGACATGTGCTGGTGCTGCCCGACCGTGATGCCGCGGAAGAGGTGGTCGAGGCGCTCCGAGAGCGGTTCGGGGTCGTCGAGGAGCCGCAGCTCGTACGGGACGCGCTGGCCGGTGAGGACGATGCCGAGGACGCGCAGTGGCTGGTCGTCCTGAGGGACGAGGACGGGCGGCTGGACGCCGGGGAGCTGGACCGGTTCGCCGGGGAGTGGGACGGCTGGCGGGAAGAGCCGTAGAGTCCCGGGCTGCTGTCCGCGCAGGCCTCCCTCCGTGTACGCCTCCCTCCGCGTACGTCTCCGTCCGTGCGCGCACCTGTCCGTCCGAGTCCGCCACAGTCCCGTCCGGACCCGTTGTCAGTGCCGCGTGGGATGCTTGTCGCGATGGCCAGGAAGACTGCGAATGACGACCCTCTCGCCCCGGTGACGCTCGCCGTGGGCCAGGAGGACCTGCTGCTCGACCGTGCCGTGCAGGAGGTGGTGGCCGCGGCGAAGGCCGCCGACGCCGACACGGACGTACGGGACCTGACGTCGGACCAGTTGCAGCCCGGCACGCTCGCCGAGCTGACGAGTCCGTCGCTCTTCGCGGAGCGCAAGGTCGTGGTCGTCCGCAACGCGCAGGATCTCTCGGCCGACACGATCAAGGACGTCAAGGCCTATCTCGGTGCGCCCGCCGAGGAGATCACCCTCGTGCTGCTGCACGCCGGAGCGGCCAAGGGCAAGGGGCTGCTCGACGCGGCGCGCAAGGCCGGGGCGCGCGAGGTGGCCTGCCCGAAGATGACGAAGCCGGCGGACCGGCTGGCGTTCGTGCGGGGCGAGTTCCGGGGGACGGGGAGGTCTGCCACGCCGGAGGCGTGCCAGGCGCTCGTCGACGCGATCGGGAGCGATCTGCGGGAGCTGGCGTCGGCGGTCTCGCAGCTCGTCGCGGATGTCGAGGGGACGATCGACGAGGCGGTCGTGGGGCGGTACTACACCGGCCGGGCCGAGGCGTCGAGCTTCACGGTCGCCGACCGGGCGGTCGAGGGGCGGGCGGCGGAGGCGCTGGAGGCGTTGCGCTGGTCGCTGGCGACCGGGGTGGCGCCGGTGATGATCACCAGCGCGCTGGCGCAGGGCGTGCGGGCGATCGGGAAGCTGTCCTCGGCGCGCGGAGGCCGGCCGGCCGATCTCGCGCGCGAGCTGGGGATGCCGCCGTGGAAGATCGACCGGGTCCGGCAGCAGATGCGCGGGTGGACTCCGGACGGGGTGTCGGTGGCGCTGCGGGCGGTGGCCGAGGCGGACGCGGGGGTGAAGGGCGGCGGGGACGACCCGGGGTACGCCCTGGAGAAGGCGGTCGTCGCCATCGCCCGGGCGGCCAGATCCAGAGGGCGAGGATAGGGGCCGCTTCTCAGCGGACGGGCTCGCCGATGCCCAGCATGTTCCCCTCGCTGTCGCGGAACCAGGCGCCGCGTTCACCCCGGGCGCCCTTGCTCGGGTAGTTCCCCTCGATCTCGGCGATCCCGTCCCGCGTGCGGAACCCGGGCAGGTCGACCTCCTCGAACACCACACCGCGCCGCTTCAGCTCCGCCACGGCGGCGTCGATGTCATCGACCTCCAACGCCAGCTGGGTGAAGGTGCCGGGCGAGGCTCCCGTCGAGCGGAACAGTACGAACTCCCCGCCGCCGCACCGGTAGAGCAGCCCGCCGGGCCGTTCGTCGGCGGGCTCCAGGCCGAGCTTCTCGGCGTAGAAGCGCCGCGCCCGGTCCAGGTCCTGGGCGGGAAGCCGGGTCGCCACGCGGGCCCCGGCCAGCACGTTCCCTGCGTCAGCGTCCATGTCTCCACTGTGCCGCGAGAGCCGGCCGGAGGGAGAATCGAGAGTGTCAGCCGTACGTCGCCAAATGACGGAGAGGTGGCGAAGGCCATGGCTGAACACCCGCACGCAGCGCTGGTCCGCGAGGGATTCGAGGCATTCTCGCGCGGTGACATGGACACCCTGCGCGGATTGATCGCGTCGGATGCCACCCACCACGTGCCCGGAGATCACCCCTTGTCGGGCGACTTCAAGGGAGTGAACGCGATCATCGAGATGTACGAGCGGCTCGGCATGGAGACCAAGGGGACGATGAACGCCGAGCTGATCGGCATCTGCGTCGACGGCCGTGGCCATGCGGTCGGGATGACCCGCTTCACGGCCGAGCGCAACGGCAAGCGCCTCGACGACACCGGCTGCATCATCTTCCGGATCGTCGGCGACAAGGTCACCGACCTCGACGAATGCGTCGAGGACATCGACAAGAACAACGCGTTCTGGTCCTGAACAGACCGAAGGCCGGGTGCCCTCCCATGGGGAACAGGAGTGGCACCCGGCCTTCGGTACAAGCTGCTGGATCCGCGCCCGCGTGGCGAACGCAGGCCGCGCGCGGATCCGAGGGGTGCCGGAAGGGAGCGGATGAGAGGGCCCGCTCGATTCCCTCCGGCGTCACATCAGTGTCAGCCCTTGAGCGCGGCGACCTTCTGAGCCAGCGCCGACTTCTTGTTGGCAGCCTGGTTCTTGTGGATGACGCCCTTCGAGACGGCCTTGTCGAGCTGACGCGCGGCGACGCGCTGGTACTCGTTGGCCTTCTCGACGTCACCCGCGGCAGCAGCCTCACGGGCCTTGCGGATCGCGGTCTTGAGGGAGGACTTGACGGCCTTGTTGCGCAGCCGCGCCTTCTCGTTGGTCTTGATCCGCTTGATCTGGGACTTGATGTTCGCCACGAATGAGCCTTTTCAGGTTCTGGCACGGGACCGCGCGGGACCCGTACCGATGATTTCTCTTTCCGAGAATTTCCGACGCGCCTCCTGCTGAGAGGGCATGAGGCACAGCCCCCCACGGTACCAGCGGGCCCATCCATGGCCCAAACCCGTCGATGGTCCCCACCCGTGGGACCATGGAGGCTACGTATCGATCCGACCCGAGACCGCAGACACTGCGGACGCCTCAAGAATCAGGACCCTGCGTGCCCGCGATCCCTAGCCATGTGCCCGAACCGAGCCGTACCGACCCGGCTCTGATCCGCAACTTCTGCATCATCGCGCACATCGACCACGGCAAGTCCACACTCGCCGACCGGATGCTCCAGCTGACCGGAGTGGTCGACCAGCGGCAGATGCGCGCTCAGTACCTCGACCGCATGGACATCGAGCGCGAGCGCGGTATCACGATCAAGTCCCAGGCGGTGCGTCTGCCGTGGGCTCCCACCGAGGACCCAGGCAACACGCACATCCTCAACATGATCGACACCCCGGGGCACGTCGACTTCACCTACGAGGTCTCGCGGTCGCTCGCGGCCTGCGAGGGCACCGTCCTCCTGGTCGACGCCGCCCAGGGCATCGAGGCCCAGACCCTCGCCAACCTCTACCTGGCGATGGAGAACGACCTCAAGATCATCCCTGTACTGAACAAGATCGACCTCCCGGCCGCCCAGCCGGAGAAGTTCTCCGAGGAGCTCGCCAACCTCGTCGGCTGCGACCCGGACGACGTCCTCAAGGTCTCCGCGAAGACCGGCTTGGGCGTCGACGCGCTGCTCGACAAGGTCGTCGCCGAGGTGCCGGCCCCGGTCGGCGTCGCGGACGCGCCGGCCCGCGCGATGATCTTCGACTCGGTCTACGACTCCTACCGCGGCGTCGTCACGTACGTTCGAGTCGTCGACGGCCAGCTCAACAAGCGTGAGCGCATCCGGATGATGTCCACCAACGCCACGCACGAGCTGCTCGAGATCGGGACGAACTCGCCCGAGATGCTGTCCGCCGACGGCCTCGGTGTCGGCGAGGTGGGCTACATCATCACCGGTGTGAAGGACGTCCGCCAGTCCAAGGTCGGTGACACGATCACCAGCCTGCACAAGGGCGCCACCGAGGCCCTCGGCGGGTACAAGGAACCCAAGCCGATGGTGTTCTCCGGCCTCTACCCCCTCGACGGATCCGACTACCCGGAGCTGCGCGAGGCCCTCGACAAGCTCCAGCTCAACGATGCCGCGCTGGTCTACGAGCCGGAGACCTCCGCGGCCCTCGGCTTCGGATTCCGCGTCGGCTTCCTGGGCCTTCTCCACCTCGACGTCATCCGCGAGCGGCTCGAGCGCGAGTTCGGGCTCGACCTCATCGCCACCGCTCCGAACGTGGTCTACCGCGTGGTCATGGAGGATGGCGCCGAGCACACGGTGACAAACCCGAGCGAGTTCCCCGAGGGCAAGATCAACGACGTGTACGAGCCGGTCGTACGCGCCACGCTTCTCGCCCCGAGCGAGTTCATCGGCGCGATCATGGAGCTGTGCCAGACCCGGCGCGGCACGCTGCTCGGCATGGACTACCTCTCCGAGGACCGCGTGGAGATCCGCTACACGCTTCCCCTCGCGGAGATCGTCTTCGACTTCTTCGACCAGCTGAAGTCCAAGACCAAGGGCTACGCCTCGCTCGACTACGAGCCCACCGGCGAGCAGGCCTCCAGCCTCGTCAAGGTCGACATCCTGCTGCACGGCGACAAGGTGGACGCCTTCTCGGCGGTCACGCACAAGGACGCGGCGTACGCGTACGGCGTGCGGCTCGTCGCCAAGCTGCGCGAGCTGATCCCGCGCCAGGCCTTCGAGATCCCCGTCCAGGCGGCCATCGGCTCCCGGGTCATCTCCCGCGAGACCATCCGCGCCATCCGCAAGGACGTCCTCGCCAAGTGCTATGGCGGTGACATCTCCCGTAAGCGGAAGCTGCTGGAGAAGCAGAAGGAGGGCAAGAAGCGGATGAAGATGGTGGGTTCCGTAGAGGTTCCGCAGGAGGCCTTCATCGCGGTCCTGTCCAGTGATGACAGCGCGGGGTCGGGCAAGGGCAAGAAGTAGTCACGGATTACCGTGGGTTACACCGCAAACCGGGTAGAACAGGGGTCCGCCGTGCGAGAGCGCGGCGGGCCCCTGTGCGCAGGTGGGGTAGCTGTCTGTACGAAGAGACAGGCCGTGGGCCCTTACGCGGGGACCGGTCGGCCTTTACTCTGATCCCTGCTCGATAGTTACTCGCGAGTTAAACAACGGCTCGCGAGTAAAACCAGCCGCACCTGAGCCAGCCGCCTGACGCGGGCCCCGGAGGATGTCGTGAGCGACACACAGACCTTGATCGAGAACCGTCCGCCGTCGGTGGCGGGCCTGTTCCTGGAGCGCGTGGCGGCCACGCCGGACGCCGAGGCCTATCGGTATCCGGTCCCATCGTCCTCCGGTCAGGGGCCGGACGAGTGGAAGTCGCTGAGCTGGGCGCAGGCCGCCGAGCGGGTCTACGCCATCGCGGCGGGACTCATCGAGCTGGGCGTGCGGGCCGAGCAGCGCGTCGCGCTCGCCGCGAGCACCCGGATCGAGTGGATCCTCGCCGACCTCGGCATCATGTGCGCCGGCGCCGCGACCACCACGGTGTACCCCCAGACCAACGCCGAGGAGTCCGCCTACATCCTGTCGGACTCCGAGAGCCGGGTGCTCATCGCGGAGAACGTCGACCAGCTCGCCAAGGCGAAGGAGAAGCGCGCCGAGCTGCCCGAGCTGACCCATGTCGTGGTCGTCGACCCGGCGGGTCTGACGAACGAGGAGAGCGCCGACTGGATCCTCACCCTCGACGAGCTGGAGAAGCGCGGCGCGGCCCGCCTGGAGAAGGACCCCGACCTGATCAAGGAGCGGGTCGGCGCGATCACGAAGGACCAGCTCGCCACCCTCATCTACACCTCCGGCACCACCGGCCGCCCCAAGGGCGTACGCCTCCCGCACGACAACTGGTCGTACATGGCGAAGGCCATCGCCGCGACCGGACTGGTCAGCAGCGAGGACGTGCAGTACCTGTGGCTGCCCCTCGCGCATGTCTTCGGCAAGGTGCTCACCTCCGGCCAGATCGAGGTCGGGCACGTCACCGCCGTGGACGGCCGCGTCGACAAGATCATCGAGAACCTGCCGATCGTGCAGCCCACGTACATGGCGGCCGTGCCGCGCATCTTCGAGAAGGTCTACAACGGCGTCGCCGCCAAGGCCCGTGCGGGCGGCGGGGCCAAGTACAAGATCTTCCAGTGGGCGGCCGAGGTCTCCCGCGAGTACGCCAAGGTCTCGCAGGACAACTTCCGGCGTACCGGCACGCTGTCCGTGCCCTTCGGTCTCGGCGCCAAGCACAAGGTCGCCGACACGCTGGTGTTCGCCAAGATCCGTGAGGCCTTCGGCGGCAACCTGCGGGCCTGCGTCTCCGGGTCGGCCGCCCTCGCGCCGGAGATCGGGTACTTCTTCTCCGGCGCCGGCATCCACATCCTCGAGGGCTACGGCCTCACCGAGTCCTCGGCTGCTTCGTTCGTGAACCCGGGCGAGGCCTACCGCACCGGTACGGTCGGCAAGCCGCTGCCCGGTACGGAGGTGCGGATCGCCGACGACGGGGAGATCCTGCTGCGCGGCCCCGGCATCATGGAGGGCTACCACGGGCTGCCCGAGAAGACCGCCGAGGTGCTGGAGTCGGACGGCTGGTTCCACACCGGGGACATCGGGGAGCTGTCGGCCGACGGGTATCTGCGGATCACCGACCGCAAGAAGGACCTCATCAAGACCTCGGGCGGCAAGTACATCGCGCCGGCGGAGGTCGAGGGACAGTTCAAGGCGGTGTGCCCGTACGTGTCCAACATCCTGGTGCACGGGGCCGACCGGAACTTCTGCACGGCGCTGATCGCGCTCGACGAGTTGGCCATTGTCGAGTGGGCGAAGGAGAACGGGCTCGGGGGGAAGTCGTACGCCGAGATCGTGGCTGCGCCCGCGACGGTGGAGATGGTCGATGGGTATGTGAAGCAGCTCAACGAGGGGCTTCAGAAGTGGCAGACCATCAAGAAGTTCCGGTTGCTGCCGCGGGATCTTGATGTGGAGCACGGGGAGATCACGCCGAGCCTGAAGCTGAAGCGGCCGGTTGTGGAGCGGGAGTACAAGCATCTGATCGAGGAGATGTACGAGGGCTCTCGCGAGGCGTAGGGAGTGGCGGGGGCTGTGCGGCGGGTGCACGTGCGTCGTGGCTTGTCGCGCAGTTCCCCGCGCCCCTAAGTAGCCGAATCCACTCGGCGTTTGAGGTCCTGGATCTCCTTTCGCAGGCGTTCCACCTCTCTGCCTTTGCGGTAGAGGTCCAGGAAGACGCTGACCTTCGCTCTGAGGACCCATGGGTCGAAGGGCTTGGTCAAGTAGTCCGCCGCGCCGGTGGCGTAGCCGCGGAAGGCGTAGCCCGAGTCGTCGTCCGCTCCTGTCAGGAAGATGATCGGGACGTCGCGGGTCTGGTCGAGGCGTTTGATGTGGGCGGCCGTCTCGAAGCCGTCCATGCCGGGCATGCGGATGTCGAGCAGGACCAGGGCGATCGGCTGCCGCAGCAGGGCCTTCATCGCCTCCTCGCCCGAACGGGCGCGCACCAGCGGTTCGTTGAGGGAGGCGAGGACGGCCTCCAGGGCGGTCAGGTTGTCCTCCATGTCGTCGACCAGGAGGATTCCGGCGCGGTCGGTGCTCATGACGGTCGGGTCTCCTCCGCCGGGTCCTCCGGGTTCTCGGGGTTCTCCGGGTCCAGCAGTTCGCACACGACCGTCAGCAGCCGGTCGATGTCCACCGGCTTGGGCACGTATTCGTTGGCGCCGCGGGCGATGGACTTCTCCCGGTCGCCCGGCATCGCCTTGGCGGTCAGCGCCACGATCGGCAGGCCCGTCCAGCGGGGTGCGCGGCGGATGGCGGAGATGGTCTCGTAGCCGTCCATCTCCGGCATCATGATGTCCATCAGGACCAGTTCGACGTCCGCGCTGCGCTCCAGGGTCTCGATGCCCTCGCGGCCGTTCTCCGCGTACAGCACGGTCATGCCGACCCGGCCCAGGACATGGGTGAGGGCGAACACGTTGCGGATGTCGTCGTCGACGATCAGCACCCGGCGCCCGGCCAGGATCCGGCCCGGCCTGCCGGACGTCCAGGCCTCCAGCTTCGTCGGCGCCGGCCAGGCGTCGTCCGTGTCGTGCGCGACCGGGTACGGTCCCGCCGTCGGCTGGAGGGGCAGGGGCAGCGCCGCGCGCTCCTCCGGGACCGGGATCGGCGCCGTGTGGCCGGGGCTGACGACCGGGACGTACAGGGTGAACCTGGATCCCTTGCCGGGCTCGCTCTCGGCGATGATCCGGCCGCCGAGCAGGCCCGCGATCTCCCGGCTGATCGACAGGCCGAGGCCGGTGCCGCCGTACTTGCGGTTGGTGGTGCCGTCGGCCTGCTGGAACGCCTCGAAGATCACCGGGAGTTTCTCCGGCGCTATTCCGATGCCCGTGTCGGACACGGCGAACGCGATGACGTCGTCGGTGTCCCGGATATGGCGGTGCTCGGCGTCCTGCACCCGGTCGACCCGCAGCTCGACCTTGCCCGACGCGGTGAACTTGATCGCGTTGGACAGGAGATTGCGCAGGATCTGCTGGAGCCGCTGCTCGTCCGAGTACATCTCGCGCGGCACGTCCTCGCCGACCGCCACCTCGAAGGCGAGCCCCCGGTCGATGGTGAGGGGGCGGAACGTGGCGTGGACGTAGTCGAGCAGCTTGATGAGCGGGAGCCGCTTGGGGCGTACGTCCATCCGGCCGGCCTCGATCTTCGACAGGTCGAGGATGTCGTTGATGAGCTGGAGCAGGTCCGAGCCCGAGCGGTGGATCGTCGTCGCGAACTGCACCTCCTGGTCGGAGAGACGGCCGTCCGGGTTGTCGGAGAGCAGCCGGGCCAGGATCAGCAGGGAGTTCAGCGGCGTGCGCAGCTCGTGCGACATGTTCGCCAGGAACTCCGACTTGTACTGGGAGGACGTGGCCAGCAGGGCGGCCTTCTCCTCCAGTTCGGCGTTGGAGCGCTGCAGCTCGCCCTGCTGCTTCTGGAGTTCGTCCGAGCGCTCCTGGAGCTGCATGGCGAGGCGCTGGGACTCGCCGAGCAGGGACTCCGTGCGGGAGTTGGCGATGATCGTGTTGATGGCGACGCCGATGGTGTTGACGAACTGGTCGAAGAACGCCAGGTGCACATCGGAGAAGCGGGAGAAGGAGGCGAGCTCGATGACTCCGAGGAGCTTGTCCTCGAAGAGGATCGGGATGATGACGATCGTGGTGGGGGCCGCCTCGCCGAGGCCGCTGTTGATCTTGATGTAGTCGGGCGGGGCGCCCTCCACCAGGATCCGCTTCTTCTCCCGGGCCGCCTGCGCGACCAGGCCGTGCACGGGCAGGCCGCCGGTCTCCACGGTCGCGTCCTGGGCGGCGCCGTAGCCGGCGATGAAGGCCAGGCCCTTGATCGGCACGGTGGTGCGCAGGGCCGCGCCGTCCTCGTCCGGGTCGGCCAGGTAGAACGCGCCGTACTGGGCGTTCACCAGCGGGGTCAGCTCGCGGAGTATCAGGTCGGCGACCTCCATCAGGTCGCGGTGGCCCTGCATCAGGGCGGCGAGGCGGGCCAGATTGGACTCCAGCCAGTCCTTCGCGCGGGTCGTCTCCCGCAGGTTGGCCACCATCAGGTTGATGTTGTCCTTCAGCTCGGCGACCTCGCCGCGCGTCTCGACGGTGATCGAGCGGGACATGTCGCCCTGGGCCACCGCGGAGGCGACCTCGGCGATGGCGCGAACCTGGGTGGTGAGGTTGAGCGCTAGCTCGTTGACGTTCGTCGTCAGGCGCTTCCAGGTGCCGTAGACACCCTCGACCCGGGCCTGGCCGCCCAGTTGACCCTCACTGCCGACCTCGCGGGCCACGCGGGTGACCTCGGAGGCGAAGGAGGACAGGGTGTCGACCATCGTGTTGATGGTGGTCTTCAGCTCCAGGATCTCGCCGCGCGCGTCCACGTCGATCTTCCGGGACAGGTCGCCCTGCGCCACGGCCGTCGCCACCTGGGCGATGTTGCGCACCTGGGAGGTGAGGTTGTCGGCCATGTAGTTGACGTTGTCCGTCAGGTCCCGCCAGACGCCGGAGACGCCCAGCACCTGCGCCCGGCCGCCGAGCCGGCCGTCGGTGCCGACCTCGCGGGCCACGCGGGTCACCTCGTCGGCGAAGGCGCGCAGTTGCTCCACCATCGTGTTGACGGTGTCCTTCAGCTCCAGGATCTCCCCGCGGGCGTCGACCGTGATCTTCTTCGACAGGTCGCCGTTGGCGACGGCGGTGGTGACCTGGGCGATGTTGCGGACCTGGGAGGTCAGGTTCAGCGCCATGAAGTTGACGTTGTCGGTGAGGTCCTTCCAGACGCCGGAGACGCCCCGGACCTGGGCCTGGCCGCCGAGGTTGCCTTCCGTGCCGACCTCGCGGGCGACGCGGGTGACCTCGTCGGCGAAGGCGGAGAGCTGGTCCACCATCGTGTTGATCGTGGACTTGAGCTCCAGGATCTCGCCCTTGGCCTCCACCGTGATCTTCTTGCCGAGGTCGCCCTGGGCGACGGCGGTGGAGACAAGGGCGATGTTCCGCACCTGGGAGGTGAGGTTGTCCGCCATGAAGTTGACGTTGTCGGTGAGGTCCTTCCAGACGCCGGAGACGCCCCGGACCTGAGCCCGGCCGCCGAGGTTGCCCTCGGTGCCGACCTCGCGGGCGACCCTCGTCACCTCGTCCGCGAAGGCGGAGAGCTGGTCCACCATCGTGTTGATGGTCGACTTGAGCTCCAGGATCTCGCCCTGCGCGGCGACCGTGATCTTCTGGGACAGATCGCCGTTGGCCACGGCCGTCGTCACCTGGGCGATGTTGCGGACCTGCGAGGTCAGGTTCGACGCCATGAAGTTGACGTTGTCGGTGAGGTCCTTCCAGACCCCCGACACGCCCCGCACCTGCGCCCGGCCGCCCAACTGGCCCTCGGTGCCGACCTCGCGGGCGACGCGGGTGACCTCGTCGGCGAAGGCGGAGAGCTGGTCGACCATCGTATTCACGGTCAGCTTCAGTTCCAGCAGCTCGCCGGTCGCCTCCACCGTGACCGTGCGGGTCAGGTCGCCGCGGGCCACCGCCGTCGTCACCGCCGCGATGTCCCGCACCTGGGCCGTCAGCCGGGACGCCATGGTGTTGACGGCCTCCGTGACGTCCCGCCAACTGCCCGACAGGCCCCGCACATTGGCCCGGCCGCCGAGCCGGCCCTCGGTGCCGACCTCGCGCGCGACCTGCGTCACCTCGCCCGTGAACAGGGAGAGCTGGTCCACCATCGTGTTCACGGCCCGGCCCAGGCGACGCAGGTCGCCGCGTAACTGCCGGGTCCCGTCGTGCAGATCGACTCGCTGGGTCAGATCGCCGCCGGCCACCGCGTCCAGCACCCGCGTGGCGTTCGCCGCCGGGGCGACCAGGGCGTCGAGCAACTGGTTCACGTCGTTGACGCGGGAGGTCCACAGGCCCTGGCCCGGGCTGGCCGAGAGGCGCTCGTCGAGCCGGCCGTGCCGCACCAGCTCCCGTCTCACGCGCTGCGCCTCGGTGGTGAAGTGGACGCTGCGGTCCATGATCTGGTTGAAGACCGCGGTGAGCTCGGCCACCATCCCGTGGCCGGATTCCGGCACCTTGGTGAAGTCGCCGTCGCGTGCGGCGGTCATCGCGGCGAGCAGCGGACGCAGATCGGATGTACGAATCTGACCGTCTTCGTACCGGTCTTCGACCACAGGAGTAGCACTGTTCTCACTCATGGCGGCCCACTTCGGTAACTCGGCGCTTATGGGCGTGGTCAGTCTGTCACTCTGTCGGCATCGACTGTGGCGTATTCGTACGAACTGCCCGGGGAGCTGTCCATGGGGGCCATTCCGACGCAACGGGAGACCGCCTCCCGTGCCTCGCAGGCGCCTGCACATGCTTCGGAGACGCCTGTGTCCGTTGAGGACGAGCCCGTTTCCGTGGTGCCCGCACCGACTGCCGAGACGCTCACGCCCGACGCGTGCGCGCCGGCCTGCGCGGCGCCCGCACCCATATCCGAGGCGCCCGCACAGGAGCGCGCGCGGGCGCACGCGACCCTGTCCGGCAGCTCGCTCGCGCCGGGCACCGCACGCGCCCTCGTGCGCTCGGCGCTCGCCGAGTGGACCCGGCTCGGCCTGCCCGGCACCGAGCACCTCACCGACCGCCTCGCCGACGACGCCACGCTCGTCGTCAGCGAACTCGTCACCAACGCCGTCGTGCACGCCGGTACCGACGTCGAGCTGGAGTGCCGGCTGGAAGGCGACGGCGGTGGGGGCGACGGCGACGGCGGTGACAAGGAGACGGCCGCGCTCGTCGTCGAGGTCTGCGATCACCACCCCTCACGCGCCCCGCGCGGCGGCGAACCGGAGACACCGCACGACATGCCCGAGTACGGGCGCGGCCTGCGGCTCGTCGGCGCTCTCTCCGAGGCCTGGGGCATCACGTACCGCACGGGCCGGAAGACCGTGTGGGCGCGGTTGCCCGCCGGGGGGTGCGCGGCGGGCGAGCAGATCGAGGCGTACGCCGAGGAGCAGGCGCTGGCGCGCGGGCTGCGGGTGGCGGAGATCCTCGCGCCGGATCCGCGCCAGGGCTGGGAGGCCGCGGAGCCGGGCGAGGCGGACCCGGGGGAGGAGGGGGAGGCCGGACGGCGCCGGCGTGACGGGCGGGACCCGCGGGACCGGCAGGACCCACAGGACTCCGGCGGTTCACGGGACCGGCAGGACCCGCACGACTCCCGCGGCCTACGGGACTGGCGCGACTGGAACGACGTACGGGACTGGCGGGACCGTCACGAGAGCGGCAGCGAGGGACGCGACGGTGCCTGGCTGGGCCGCGGCGCCCTCTCCTTCCTCGCGGAGGCCTCCGACCTGCTCGCCGGACAGCTCGACGAGGACCTGGTCGCCGCCCTCGCCGGGCAGCTCATCGTGCCGCGGCTGGCCGACTGGTGCGCGGTGTGGCTGGAGGACGAGGCCACCGGCGGCGGCTGGAGCGGCGGGGCCGGAGCGGGCGGGGCGCGCCTGGCCCGGGTCTGGCACGGCAGCGAGAACCGCATCGAGGAGCTGCGCCGGGCCCTGGAGAAGGACCCGCCGCATCCGTCCGACCCGCCCGGGTCCGGGCCCGTCGTCTACCCCTGGCCGGGCGAGGCACTCGGTGAGCCGCCGGGCGAGCCGGGGTCGGCACTCGCGTACCGGCTGGTCGCCGGGGGACGCCCGCTGGGCACGCTGGTCATCGGCCGGTCCGGGGCCGCCGGCTTCCCCGACGAGATCACCGGCCTCGTCGAGGACCTCAGCCGCCGCGTCGCCCTCGCCATCGGCGCCGCCCGCCAGTACGCCCGCCAGGCCACCATCAGCGCCGTGCTCCAGCGCGGACTGCTGCCCGGCGCCGTCGCCGAGATCCCCGGGGTGCGCAGCGCGCTCGTCTACGAGCCGTACGACAAGGGCGGGCCCAGCGGCGACTTCTACGACCTGTTCCCGGCCGGTGACGGCCGCTGGTGCTTCGCCGTCGGCGACGTCCAGGGCAAGGGACCCGAGGCGGCCGTCGTGATCGGCCTGGCCCGGCCCTGGCTGCGGCTGCTGGCCCGCGAGGGCTACCGGGTCGCCGACGTCCTCGACCGTCTCAACCAGCTCCTGCTCGACGACGCCACGGAGGCCGCCGACGCGGCGGCCCGGGCGCTGGTGGCCGCGGGCGCCCGGCCGACCCTGCCCGGCGACGGCCCCCAGACGCGCTTCCTGTCCCTGTTGTACGGCGAACTGGTCCCCTTCGACGGCGGTGTCCGCTGCACCGTCGCCTCCGCCGGGCACCCGCTCCCGCTGCTGCTCGGGGCGGGCGGCGAGGTCCACACGACAGCGCAGCCGCAGACCCTCCTGGGAGTCGTCGAGGACGCCACGTACACCAGCGACACCTTCGAGCTGCGGCCCGGCGACACGCTGCTGTGCGTCACCGACGGCGTGACGGAGCGCCGCTCCGGATCCCGCCAGTTCGACGACGAGGACGGGCTCGCGGCGGCGCTGGCCGGGTGCGCGGGGCTGGACGCCGAGCTGATAGCCGAGCGGATCAAGCGGCTGGTCCACGAGTTCGGGGCGCGGCCCCCGGCCGACGATCTCGCGCTGCTGGTGCTCCAGGCGGAATGAGCAGACGGAGCGACCGCGCGGGTGCTGGACAATGGAAGGCATGCCTTCCGCACTTCCCGACGGCGAGCCCGTCCCCGACGACGGCGCGCTGCCCCTGTCCGCGCTCGCCGGGGCCGCCGGCCGTCCGCTCGGGTTCTATCTGCACGTCCCGTACTGCGCGACCCGCTGCGGCTACTGCGATTTCAACACCTACACGGCGACCGAGCTGCGCGGCACGGGCGGTGTGCTGGCCTCCCGCGACAACTACGCCGAGACGCTGGTCGAGGAGGTCCGCCTGGCACGCAAGGTGCTGGGTGATGATCCGCGACCCGTTCGTACGGTGTTCGTGGGCGGGGGGACGCCCACGCTGCTGGCCGCCGGTGATCTCGTACGGATGCTGGGCGCGATCCGTGACGAGTTCGGGCTGGCGCCGGACGCCGAGGTCACGACGGAGGCGAATCCGGAGTCGGTGGATCCGGCGTATCTGGCCGCGCTGCGCGAGGGCGGCTTCAACCGGATCTCGTTCGGCATGCAGAGCGCGCGGCAGCATGTGCTGAAGGTGCTGGACCGTACGCATACGCCCGGGCGGCCCGAGGCGTGCGTGGCGGAGGCGAGGGCGGCGGGCTTCGAGCACGTCAACCTCGACCTGATCTACGGCACGCCGGGGGAGAGCGACGACGACTGGCGGGCCACGCTGAGCGCCGCGCTGGGCGCGGGGCCCGACCACGTCAGCGCGTACGCGCTGATCGTCGAGGAGGGTACGCAGCTCGCTCGTCGTATCCGCCGGGGCGAGGTCCCCATGACGGACGACGATGTCCACGCCGACCGCTATCTGATCGCCGAGGAGGCGCTGTCCTCGGCGGGCTTCGAGTGGTACGAGGTGTCCAACTGGGCCACCTCGGAGGCGGGGCGATGCCTGCACAACGAGCTGTACTGGCGGGGGGCCGACTGGTGGGGGGCCGGGCCGGGGGCGCACAGCCATGTGGGGGGCGTTCGGTGGTGGAACGTCAAGCATCCGGGGGCCTATGCGGGGGCGCTGGCGGTGGGGCGGTCGCCCGGGGCCGGGCGTGAGGTGCTGTCGGAGGAGGACCGGCGGGTCGAGCGGATTCTGCTGGAGTTGCGGCTGCGGGAGGGGGTGCCGTTGGCGTTGCTGCGGGAGGAGGGGCTTGCTGCGTCGCGCAGGGCGTTGGCGGAGGGGCTGCTTCAGGAAGGGCCGTATGAGGAGGGGCGTGGGGTGTTGACCTTGCGGGGGCGGTTGCTGGCCGATGGGGTTGTACGGGATCTCGTGGACTGAAGTGCTCGGGGTTGGTACTGAGGCCGGGTGGGTGCGCAGCCCGGCGTAGCGGGGTGCCGCTTCTTTGGGACGGGTGCCGCCCTGGGGGCACCTCCCAGGCCATTAAGGCACTGGGGGAGGCACGATTGCCCGCAGCTCAGCGGCTACGCCGGTGCTGTTACGAAGTCGATCAGTTCTTCCACCCTGCCCAGGAGTTCCGGTTCCAGGTCTCTGTACGAGCGGACTCCCGACAGGATTCGTTGCCAGGCCGCGCCCGTGTTGGGGGGCCAGCCCAAGGAGCGGCATACGCCTGTCTTCCAGTCCTGGCCGCGGGGGATGCGGGGCCAGGACTCGATGCCGAGGGACGTCGGCTTCACCGCCTCCCAGATGTCGATGTACGGGTGGCCCACCACCAGGGCGTGCTCGCTCGTCACCGACTCGGCGATGCGCCACTCCTTGCTGCCCGGGACCAGGTGGTCCACCAGGACGCCGAGGCGGGCGTCCGGGCCGGGGGCGAAGTCGGAGACGATCGACGGCAGGTCGTCGACGCCCTCCAGGTACTCCACGACCACGCCCTCGATGCGCAGGTCGTCGCCCCACACCTTCTCGACCAGCTCGGCGTCGTGCCGGCCCTCGACGTAGATGCGGCCGGCGCGGGCCACACGCGCGCGTGCGCCGGGGACGGCCACCGAACCGGAGGCGGTGTGCGTGGGGCGGGCGGGGCCGGACGACGGGCGGACCAGCGTCACCACCCTGCCCTCCAGCAGGAAGCCGCGCGGCTCCATCGGGAACACGCGGTGCTTGCCGAAGCGGTCCTCCAGCGTCACCGTGCCCGCCTCGCAGCGGATCACCGCGCCGCAGAAGCCCGTCCCGGCCTCCTCGACCACCAGGCCCGGATCCGCCGGAACCTCGGGCACCGGCTTCGGCTTCTTCCACGGCGGGGTCAGGTCCGGAGAGTACTGGCGCATTCGAATGACGATAGGAGAAGGCGTACGGCGATCACCGCGACACGCCGAAACGCGCCGCCAGCGCGTCCCGCTGGGCCCGGACGAACGCCGCGTCCACCACCGCTCCGTGACCGGGCACGTACAGTGCGTCCTCGCCGCCCAGATCGAGCAGCCGGTCCAGGGCGGCCGGCCAGTGCGACGGCACGGCGTCGGTGCCCGCCTGGGGCTCGCCGGACTCCTCGACCAGGTCGCCGCAGAACACCACCTCCGGATCACCCGGCACCAGCACCGCCAGGTCGTGCGCGGTGTGCCCCGGGCCCACGTTCGCCAGCAGCACCTGGCGGCCGCCACCCAGGTCGAGCGTCCACTCGCCGGAGACCAGATGGCGGGGCGGGACCAGCCGTTCCGCCGACTCCTGCGCGACGGGCGCCGCCAGGCCGTTCCGTACCGCGTCCGCGCGCAGCTCCTCGCGGTCCCGCACGCGGGTGAGGACCGCGTCCACGCCCACCGCGCCGAAAACCTCCGCCTCAGGGAAGGCCGCCGCGCCGAAGACATGGTCGAAGTGGGGGTGGGTCAGCGCGAGATGCGTCACATGGTGACCGGTGAGCGACTGCGCCTGCGCGCGCAACCTCGCGCCCTCGGCCGGGCTGGACCCCGCGTCGATCATGAGGACCGCGCCCTCACCGGCCACCAGTCCCGCCGTGCAGTCCCACACCGGAAGCCGGCACCGTCCCACCCCGGCGGCCACCCGCTCCCACCCGAGCTCTTCCCAAGTCACCGTCATACGGCGACGCTAGCGGTGACACCCGTCGCGGGCACGACAGCGCACGACCAGCCTTGCCGGGGGTGCACCCCACCGCCGTACACTGGGCCGGGGAATGCTGGCACTCGCACGCGCAGAGTGCCAGGCCACGACAGCAGGGCAGCAGGCGGACGACTTCTGGAGGTGTGCGCGATGCTCAGTGAACGCAGGCTTCAGGTGCTGCGCGCCATCGTTCAGGACTACGTCGGCACCGAGGAGCCCGTCGGCTCCAAGGCCCTCACCGAGCGGCACAGCCTCGGCGTCTCCCCGGCCACCGTCCGCAACGACATGGCGGCCCTCGAGGACGAGGGATACATCGCCCAGCCGCACACCAGTGCCGGGCGCATCCCCACCGACAAGGGCTACCGGCTGTTCGTGGACAAGCTGGCCGGCGTCAAGCCGATGACCGCGCCCGAGCGGCGCGCGATCCAGAACTTCCTCGAGGGTGCCGTCGATCTCGACGACGTCGTGGCGCGTACGGTGCGGCTGCTGGCGCAGCTCACGCGCCAGGTGGCCGTCGTGCAGTATCCGTCGCTGACCCGGTCGACCGTGCGGCATGTGGAGTTGCTCGCTCTCGCGCCCGCGCGTCTGATGCTCGTGCTGATCACGGACACCGGGCGGGTCGAGCAGCGTGTGGTCGACTGCGTGGCGCCCTTCGGCGAGGCCTCGCTCGCGGATCTGCGCGCACGGCTCAACAGCCGTGTCGCGAACCGCCGTTTCGCGGATGTGCCGAGTTTGGTGGAGGATCTGCCGGAGGCGTTCGAGCACGAGGACCGGGGTACGGTTTCCACGGTGCTCTCCACGCTTCTGGAGACGCTCGTCGAGGAGAACGAGGAGCGGCTGATGATCGGCGGCACCGCCAATCTCACCCGCTTCGGGCATGACTTTCCCCTGGTGATCCGGCCGGTGCTGGAGGCGCTGGAGGAGCAGGTCGTGCTCCTCAAGCTGCTCGGCGAGGCGAAGGATCCGGGCGTGACCGTACGTATCGGTCATGAGAACGCCCACGAGGGACTCAACTCCACGTCCGTCGTGTCGGTCGGCTACGGTTCGGGCGGCGAGGCAGTCGCCAAGCTCGGCGTGGTCGGACCGACCCGCATGGACTACCCGGGAACGATGGGAGCGGTACGCGCAGTGGCACGGTACGTCGGACAGATCCTGGCGGAGTCGTAGTGGCCACGGACTACTACGCCGTACTCGGCGTGCGCCGCGACGCGTCGCAGGAAGAGATCAAGAAGGCCTTCCGGCGGCTCGCACGCGAGCTGCATCCGGACGTCAACCCCGATCCGAAGACCCAGGAGCGGTTCAAGGAGATCAACGCCGCTTACGAGGTGTTGTCGGACCCGCAGAAGAAGCAGGTCTACGACCTCGGCGGCGACCCGCTCTCGCAGGCCGCCGGCGGCGGCGCGGGCGGCTTCGGAGCCGGTGGCTTCGGGAACTTCTCGGACATCATGGACGCGTTCTTCGGCACGGCGTCGCAGCGCGGTCCGCGCTCGCGCACCCGCCGCGGCCAGGACGCGATGATCCGTATCGAGATCGAGCTCGACGAGGCCGCCTTCGGTACGACCAAGGACATCCAGGTCGACACGGCCGTCGTCTGCAACACCTGCAGCGGCGAGGGTGCCGCGCCGGGGACGAGTGCGCAGACGTGTGACATGTGCCGCGGTCGCGGTGAGGTGTCGCAGGTCACCCGGTCGTTCCTCGGCCAGGTCATGACGTCCCGGCCCTGCCCGCAGTGCCAGGGCTTCGGGACCGTGGTGCCGACGCCGTGCCCGGAGTGCGCCGGTGACGGCCGCGTCCGCTCCCGGCGGACCCTGACCGTGAAGATCCCCGCCGGTGTCGACAACGGCACGCGCATCCAGCTCGCGGGCGAGGGCGAGGTCGGGCCCGGTGGCGGTCCCGCCGGTGACCTCTACGTCGAGATCCACGAACTCCCGCACTCCACGTTCCAGCGGCGCGGCGACGACCTGCACTGCACGGTGACGATCCCCATGACGGCCGCGTGCCTCGGCACGAAGGTGCCGCTGGAGACGCTGGACGGCATGGAGGAGGTCGACATCCGCCCGGGCACCCAGTCCGGCCAGTCGATCCCGCTGCACGGCCGGGGCATCACGCACCTGCGGGGCGGCGGACGCGGCGACCTCATCGTGCACGTCGAGGTCCAGACGCCGACGAAGCTCGACCCCGAGCAGGAGCGGTTGCTGCGCGAGCTGGCCAAGCTGCGGGGCGAGGAGCGGCCTACGGGGCAGTTCCAGCCTGGGCAGCAGGGGTTGTTCTCGCGGTTGAAGGATGCGTTCAACGGGCGCTGACGTGGGCGGTCCGGCCGCTGCTGGGGGTCCGGGGGTCGTCCCCCGGGCAGGCACGGTCAGCCGGGGCAGCAGGGGTTGTTTTCGCGGTTGGAG
>NZ_JBHUQX010000041.1:0-33516 GCF_042674225.1 Streptomyces sp. NPDC056948 | reverse complement strand
CGTCGGGGCACCGCGCACGGCCGCCTTCACCGTGGGGGGTCTACCTGTAGGTGACGTCCGAGGTGGAGTACAGGCAGTTCTTGCTGTCGGGTCCCGACCCGACGGCGGTGTTGTTGTTGTACTTCTGGCAGGGGACGACCTTGCGGCCGGAGTCGTTGCGGATCGTGATGCCCCGCAGCGTCGCCGTGTCGTTGCGGTTGACGTTGATGCCGACGATCCGCGCGGTGGAGCCCGTGCCGGTCACGTCGATGGAGTTGAGGTTGACCTTGCGGGTGTACTGCGTGGAACAGTCGCCGCAGGAGCGGTAGAGCGTCTTGAACTCCTGCACCGCGAAGTTGGAGATGGTCAGCGTGCCGCCGCCGTTGTGCTGGAAGACCTTGTCCGCCGCCTTCTTCGCACCGCCGCCGATCACCTGGTACGTGGCGCCGTTGCCGCCGCGGAAGGTGGCGGCGTCCTCGCCGACGTCCTCCCACCAGACGTTCTGCAGCGTGCAGCTGCCCTCGCAGTGGATGCCGTCGGCCGCGGGAGCGCCCAGGATGACGTTCTTCAGCACCGCGCCGTTCGCGAGCTTGAAGATCGGGTCCTGGCCCTCCTCCTGGCCGTCACCGGCCAGGGCGCCGGTGCCGTAGTACCGCTTCATCCCGTAGTCCTTGGTGCCGGAGACGGGGATGGTGGTGGAGGTGCCCTGGCTGCCGTTGGGGGTCGGCCAGGTGGCGGCGCTCGCCGTGGGCGCGTTGGTAGTCATGATCATGCCAATCGACAGGCCGAGGGTGGCCAGCGCGCCGGTCAGCGCGCGCCTGCGGGCGCGCGGACGTGTCGCAGAAGTCATGTCCCGATTCCTTCTGTCGTCTGAGTGGGTGAGTGAGGGGCGAGGTGGGGTGTCAGAGCTTTCCGGCGCCCGCACCCGACGTCACCGAGGTGACGACGGACGAGGCCGGCTCCGCCGAGTAGCCGTACGGCGGGCTGGTGAAGCTGCCGACGCGCGAGACCTCGGTCGCGGCTCCACCGAGATCGTTGCCGCGCAGGTTGGCGTATCCGTCGACGTCGCTGCTGCGGTTCGTGGTGACCGCGATCTTCGTCGAGCGGAAGACGTTGTTCTCGACCAGCATCTGGGCGCCCATGCGCGAGTGGCAGGCGGTGTCGGCGCCCTCGACGTAGTTGTTGTAGAAGTGCCCGGTGCCGAAGCGCAGGCTGGGGATGCGCGAGTACACGTTGGCGAAGTGGTTGTGGTGGTACGTCACCTTCAAGTGGCCCGTGTCCTGGCTCGCGTTGTTGTCGCTGTGGCCGGCGAGCGAGCCCTTGAAGTGGTTCTTGAAGGTGTTCCAGGACACCGTGATGTTGTCCGCGCCGTGGTTGACGTCCAGCAGACCGTCGTAGAAGTCCTTGTCGTGATCGCGGTCGGCCGAGAAGGAGTTGTGGTCGATCCAGACCTTGGTGGACGCCTCGACGGTGATGCCGTCGGCGGGCGCGACCGGCTTGCTGATGTTCAGGTTGCGGACGACGACGTTCGAGACCTTCTTCAGCCGCAGTCCGCCACCGGTGAACCCGGACGCCGAACCCACGCCCAGGACGGTCGTGTTGGAACCGATGTCGATCTGACCGCTCAGCGAGATCAGGCCGTTGACGCGGACGACCTTGGCCGAGTTGCCGGTCACCGCCGACTTGAAGGCGCTCAGCGTGGAGACGGTGACCGCCGAGGCGCTGCCGCCGCCGGTCGTGCCCGCGCCGAACCCGATCGGCGAGGTCTCGGCGGCCCCGGCCGGCTGGGGAACGGCCAGGACCGCCACGGTCGCCAACGCGGACGCGGCGGCGACAGCCAGGGTGGATCTGTGTACACGTGTGCGTGGGGGAGTACGCATGTGGGGTGCGTCCCTTCGTGGTGCCCTCATGGTTGCCAGGTCGGTCATGTACATGAATGACGTTCGCCATGTTGTTCACCGCGCGCGCTGAGTACGACCGGCCTGGAGGTCTCGGTCACACTGCTGAACGGAACGTAGGGGGCAAGCGCTTTCTAGTCAACGCCTCGCGCAGAACACATTCGGCCGCTCCTGGTCAGGGCGAGGGCGCCATGAGGGTGGCGTGGGAGCGCTTCCATGAAAGCCATGTGCA
This sequence comes from Streptomyces sp. NPDC056948, assembly GCF_042674225.1. Taxonomy (NCBI): domain Bacteria; kingdom Bacillati; phylum Actinomycetota; class Actinomycetes; order Kitasatosporales; family Streptomycetaceae; genus Streptomyces; species Streptomyces sp. NPDC056948. Next base: position 31,407 of record NZ_JBHUQX010000041.1, on the reverse strand, counting down.
TGTCACCATGCCGACGGATGTGCTTCCCTTCACGAGAGGGCGGGTCGATGAGGACTCCGCGCACGCGTACGTTCGTCAGTGGACTCGTGTTCATGCTGGTGGCCGTCGGCGCCCTGGCCGCGCCGCCGGGACCGGCGGCCGCCGGCACCTCGCGGCCCGGCCACGAGGGCTCGCCGCCGAGTTCGTTCACGTGGTCGTCGACCGGCCCGCTGATCAGCCCGAAGCCGGACGCGGCCCACCCGATCCTCTCGGTCAAGGACCCGACGGTCTTCCGCTACCGGGACCGCTGGCACGTCTACTTCACGACCGCCGACACCGCCGGACGCTGGAGCCTCGGGCACACGAGCTTCACCGAGTGGTCCGAGGCCGATTCGGCACCCCAGACCTTCTTGGACGCCAACCCGAACATCGGCGACCGGTACGCCGCCGCGCCCCAGGTGTTCTACTTCGCGCCCCAGCAGACCTGGTACATGGTCTACCAGACCGGGCCCCCGTCCTACTCCACGACCAAGGACCCCTCGGACCCGCTCAGTTGGAGCGCGCCACGCGACTTCTTCGCCAGTGAGCCGCCGATCGTCACCGAGAACAAGGGCGACGGCGCCTGGCTCGACTTCTGGACGATCTGCGACCGGACGGACTGCTACCTGTTCTTCTCGGACGGCAACGGCCACCAGTACCGCTCGCGCACCACGCTCGCCGAGTTCCCGAACGGCTTCCGCGACACCGCCATCGTGCTGTCCGAACCCAACCGCTACGACCTCTTCGAGGCGGGCAACGTCTACCGGCTCGGCGACGGCTCCGGCTATCTCATGCTCGTCGAGGCGCTCGCGACCGGATCCGACTGGCGGCGCTACTTCCGGGCCTGGCGCGCCGACAGCCTGGGCGGCGCCTGGACACCCCTGGCCGACACCGAGGCCAACCCCTTCGCCCGCTCCGTCAATGTCACCTTCGAGGCCGGACAGCCGGCCTGGACCAGGGACTTCAGCCACGGCGAGATGATCCGCGCCGGTGTCGACCAGACCCTCACGATCGACCCGTGCCGCCTGCGGTTCCTCTACCAGGGGATGGACCCCGCCTCGAGCGGCGAGTACTACCGGCTGCCCTGGCGGCTCGCCCTGCTGACCCAGACCGACTCCACCTGCTGAACCGCCGTACGACGTCCTGCGAGCCGCACCTCACAACGGAAGGGACACGGACGTGCCTGCCACCCCCCGCCCCACGGCGAGGAGACCGCTGCGGTCGATCCTCCTCGCGCTCGTCGCCGCACTGCTGCCGATGCTCGCGGCCACGGTGCTCACCGCACCCGCTGCCGCCGCCCGCGAGGAGGCCGTGCCCGCCGCGGCTCTCACCGAGGTCACGAACTTCGGTACGAACCCCAGCAACCTGCGGATGTACCTCTACGTGCCGGAGAGCGTCACGCCGAACCCGGCGGTCGTGGTCGCCGTGCACTGGTGCACCGGCTCGGGTCCGGACATGTACAACGGCACCGAGTACGACACGCTCGCCGACCAGTACGGGTTCATCGTGCTCTACCCGTCCGTCACCCGCAGCAGCAAGTGCTTCGACGTCTCCTCGCCCCAGGCGCTGCGCCGCGGCGGCGGCAGCGACCCCGTCGGCATCAAGTCGATGATCGACTGGGTCACCCGCACCTACGACGCCGACACCGGCCGGGTGTTCGCCACCGGCATCTCCTCCGGCGCGATGATGACGAACGTCCTGCTCGGCGACTACCCCGACGTGTTCGCGGCCGGCGCGGCCTTCTCGGGCGTCCCGTTCGCCTGCTTCGCCACCACCGACGGCTCCGAGTGGAACAGCAACTGCTCGGGCGGCACGCTCACCCACACCCCGAAGGAGTGGGGCGACCTGGTTCGCAACGCCCACCCCGGCTACACCGGTCCCCGCCCGCGGATGCAGATCTGGCACGGCACCCAGGACGACGTCCTGCGCTATCCCAACTTCGGGGAACAGATCAAGCAGTGGACGAACGTGCACGGCGTCAGCCAGACGCCGACCGCCACGGACACACCTCAGTCCGGCTGGACCCGCACCCGCTACGGCGGCACGGGTGACCGGGCGCCCGTGGAGGCCATCAGCCTCCAGGGCGTCGGTCACAACCTGTACGCCCACGGCATGGCCTCCCGCGTGCTCACCTTCTTCGGCCTGGACAGCTCGGGCCCGGCGCCGCAGCCCCAGCCCGGCGCCTGCAAGGTGACGTCCACGGTCAACGCCTGGAACACCGGCCTGACCGCGTCCGTGACCCTCACCAACACCGGTACGACGACGGTCAACGGCTGGAAACTCGGCTTCACGCTGCCCGCCGGCCAGACCGTCACGGGCGGCTGGGGCGCCACGTACGCGCCGTCGTCCGGGACGGTCACCGCCACCAACGTGTCGTACAACGGCACGATCGCGCCGGGCGCGAGCGTCAGCATCGGCTACCAGGCGAGCCACGGCGGCAACAGCGCCGCTCCGGCCGCGTTCACGCTCAACGGGACGGCGTGCACGGCCGGTTGACGCTCCGGATGCTCCGAGATCCGGGTGCCGGTCAGACCGACCGGTGGTACTGGTCCGGCACCCGGACCTCACCGCCGAGTTCCCGCGCCGCGTGCCGGGCCCACGAGGGGTTGCGCAGCAGTTCCCGTCCCAGCAGGACCGCGTCCGCCTCGCCGTTGGCCAGGATCTTCTCGGCCTGCTCGACGTCGGTGATCAGCCCCACCGCGGCGACCGGCAGGGTCGTCTCGGCCTTCACCCGGGCGGCGAAGGGCACCTGGTAGCCGGGGCCGGTGAGGATCCGGGCGCCGGAGACGTTGCCGCCGCTGGAGACGTCCAGCAGGTCGACGCCGTGGGCCCGCAGATCGGCGGCGAAGCGGACGGTGTCGTCCGCGGTCCAGCCGCCGTCCTCGAGCCAGTCGGTCGCCGAGATGCGGAAGAACAGCGGCTTGTCGTCCGGCCACACCTCCCGTACGGCGTCCACCACTTCGAGGGCGAAGCGGACGCGGTTCTCGTACGAACCGCCGTAGGCGTCGGTCCGGTGGTTGGAGTACGGGGAGAGGAACTCGTTGATCAGGTAGCCGTGGGCGCCGTGGACCTCGGCGATCTCGAAACCGGCGGCGAGGGCGCGGCGGGCCGCGGCCGCGAACTGCCCGACGATGTCCTGGATCTGGTCGGCGGTCAGCTCGGCCGGTGCCGGGTGCTTCTCGTCGAACGCGAGAGGGCTCGGCGCCACGGAGTCCCACCCGTACGCGTCCGGGCCGACCGGGGCACCGCCCTTCCAGGGCTGGTCCGTCGAGGCCTTGCGGCCGGCGTGGGCGAGCTGGATCGCAGGCACCGTGCCCTGCGCGGCGAGGAAGCGGGTGATGCGGCGGAACGCCTCCACCTGCGTGTCGTTCCAGATGCCGAGGTCGTACGGGGAGATGCGACCCTCCGGGGACACGGCGGTGGCCTCGACGATGATCAGGCCCGTGCCGCCGGCCGCGCGGGCGGCGTAGTGCGCGAAGTGCCAGTCGTGGGGGGCGCCGGTCTCCGGTCCCTCTGGTGCTGCCGAGTACTGGCACATCGGGGGCATCCACACGCGGTTCGGGATGGTCACATCGCGCAGGGTGTAGGGCTCGAAGAGCGCGGTCACGGCGGACTCCATTCGTTGCGGGGCCGATGTCGACTCGTACGATAGGCATCGTAGTACGGTGGATGTCAAACTACGATGGTTCTCGTACTATGGAGGTTCCCGAGGAAATGGAGTCGCCGTGACGTCCCCCGCCGTGAGCAGCCGCGCCCTGCCGCATCCCGAGCGCGACGAGATCCGGCTGGAGCATGTGCTGCACGCGCTCTCCGATCCGATGCGGCTGCGGATCGTGCGGGAGCTTGCCGCGGTGAGCGGGGAGTTGTCCTGTTCGCGTTTCGATCTGCCGGTGACGAAGTCCACGACCACGCATCACTTCCGGGTGTTGCGGGAGAGTGGGGTGATCCGGCAGGTCTATCGCGGGACGGCGAAGATGAACGGGCTGCGGCGGGATGATCTGGAGGGGCTGTTCCCGGGGCTGCTGGATGCGCTGCTCGATGCGGCGGGGAGGCAGGCCGGGAGGCTTGCCCCTTAAGGAACCCTGCTGTGCGCGGCCTCCATCAGGGACTGCCAGTCGGGGAGCTTGACCACTCCGCGTCCGAGTGACGCTCCCAGCTCCGCCTCCGCCCGTTCGATCGACTGCCAGCCCGTCCATTCGACCGGGTCGATTCCCTCTGCCCGCAGGGCCGTGAGCGTGTGCCGGGGGATGTCCTTCGCGGCGAGGAGCGGGGCGTCCTCGAGGAGGGACATCGCCGTTTCCTTCGCGCAGGGGCGGTTCGTGCCGATCACACCCGTCGGGCCGCGCTTGATCCAGCCCGCCACGTACTCGCCCGGGGTGACGACGCCCTCGCGCAGGACCCGTCCGGCCAGGTTCGGCACGGTGCCGGTCTTCGCGTCGAACGGCAGACCCTCCATCGGCACTCCGAGGTAGCCCACCGAACGCAGCACCAACTGCGCCTCGATGTCCTCGTACCGGCCCGTGCCCGTCACGCCGCCTTGTCCGTCCGGTGCCGTCCGCTCGAACCGGACCGCGCCCACGTGGCCCTGCTCGGCGAGCAGTTCGACCGGGCGGAGGAAGAAGCGGAGGCGGATCCGGTGCGGGGCGTCGGTCGGCGGTGAATCGGCCCAGCCGCGCAGCACCTCCACGTTGCGCCGCTGCGGGGCGGGCAGTGCGGACGGATCCGTGTACCCCGGGTCCGGCACCAGCTCCGCCGGGTCCGCGACGACGTCGGTCCCCGGCAGGGTGCCCAGCTCGCGCAGCTCCTTGGTGGTGAAGCGGGCCTGGGACGGGCCGCGCCGGCCCACCATGTGGATCTCGGTCACGCGGCTCGCCGCCAGCGCGGTCAGGGCCGCCTGCGGCATGTCCGTCGGGCTGAGCTCGGCCAGCCCCCGGGCCAGCATCCGGGTGACGTCCACGGCGACGTTCCCCACGCCGATGACCACGGCCGACCGCGCGTCCCGCAGGAAACCGCCGTCCACGGCGTCCGGGTGGGCGCTGTACCAGGACACGAACTGCGTCGCCGACCAGCTCCCCGGCAGGTCCTCCCCGGGGATGCCCAGATGCCGGTCCGTGGCGGCGCCCACGCAGTACACCACCGCGTGGTAGAGCTCCCGCAGCCGCGCGGCCGGCACCCCGCCGGGGCCCACCTGCACACCTCCGAGGAACCGCACCCGGTCGTGCTCCAGGACCGCGCGCAGATTGTTCTGCAGCGACTTGATCTTCTCGTGGTCGGGCGCCACGCCGTAGCGGACCAGGCCGTAGGGGCACGGCAGCCGGTCCAGAACGTCGACGCGCACCTCGGAGTCAAGCTGGACGAGGCTCTGGGCGGTGTAGCACCCGCTCGGCCCGGAGCCTACGACGGCGACTCGCAGCACGGCGGAACTCCTTACCCGTGGGATCCGGGGGATCTCGGGAGAGCGCTGATGTCTCCAGCATCGCACCGGCCGGGCTCCGCTGACAGGGTGCTGTGCTCCGACCGGGGCGCGTGTCGGATCTATAGCGAATGTGATCATGCGGTTACGTTCCGTGTGTGCTGGAAGCATCCTTTCTTAATCTTTCTGATCGCTCTCCGGTGGACGGCGCGGTGTCCGTGCGGCCCGCGTGGGAAGTGCGGGAGAACGAGGACGCCACGCGGTGGTTCGACGTCCGGCTCGCCTTCGCGGACGGCGCCCACGTCGACGCGCTGGCGGTCGTGGCCGGCGGCTGCGTCGGTGTCGAGGACGTACGCGCCCAGCCCGCGCTGTCCCTCGACGATCTGGCGGTGCTCGCCGACTGGCTCGAGGACTCGCTGGCCGAGGCCTGCGGCGCCGCTGCGGGCCCGGTTCCCGAGGACCGCGCGGGCCCGGGGCGCCGGGCCCGGCCGGTCTGGCCGCGCGGCGTCGAGGGGCGGTGGCTGGTGGCGCAGGAGTACCGCGCGGCCCAGCAGGACGGTGCCGACCCGGTCCTCGCCGTGATGTGCGCGACCGGGCACAGCCGCCGCAAGTCGCTGAGACTGATCGGCCAGGCCCGGGACGCGGGCCTGCTCGCACCCCGCCGCGCACGGCCTCAATGATGTTCGGCGACGACATCGTCGGGCTCGACAGGATTCTTGCGGCGCTGAATATAGCGTGAGAACTCCACCGCACCGGTTACCGCGAACGCGAGCCCGACGCCGACGGCGACAGCGAGGAGCGTATTCTCCTGGAAGAAGACGCCACCGAGGTATCCCGACAGTGCGGTATAGGCGCTCCATGTGGACGTGGAAATCGCAACGTACAGCATGAACTTGCGCGGCGGGTATCTCACGACCCCCGCCGTTCCTGTGGCGAGATAGCGTCCGACCGGAATGAATCGCGTGGAGACGAGTACAAATCCGCCGCGTGATTCAAGTTCGCGCGCGAACCAGTCGTACGCCGTCCGGCGCTTGGTGCCGACCGGCAGGCGCTTGAATACACGTTCCCCCATCAACCGGCCGATGGAGTAGGGAACGAGGTCGCCGAGAAAGGCGCCGACCGTCGTGGCGGCGATCACGAGCATGATATTCGTCTGCCCGGTTGCGCCGGCGATTCCTGCGAGGATCACGACGGGTTCGCTCGGGATCAACGGGAGGAAAGAGTCGAGTAAGGATACCGCGATGAGCACGGCGTAGAGTGCAGGCGACGCTATTAAAGACTGCGTGAGGTCAATCCAGTCCGGCATCTATTTGCCGCCTCCTGTCGTGTGGGTACGGAACTGTCAGGTGGCGGGTGCCGTGGTGAGCATCCAGCGGCTGAACGCGGCGTAGTGTCGCGCGAATTCGACTGCGTCGCCGGCGTGTTCGACGGCAGCGGAGTGCTCGCGGACCGTATCGAAGCGGGCGCGGCGGGTGTGCTCGTAGGTAGTGAGGGCCTTTTCCAGGTCAGCCTCGGCTGTCAGGCTGCGGCGCAGGACGCCGACATCCTCGATGCCGAGAGTGCCGCCGGAAGCGATGTGGGGGGACAGTCCGTGCGCGGCGTCGCCGATCAGGGCGACGCGTGCGCTGGTCCACCGGGGCAGTTCCGGGACCAGCGTGACCTGGTTCTCCAGGATGGATTCCTCCGGCGTTTCGGCGATCACGGACAGGAGTTCGTCGTTCCATCCCGCCTCGGCCAGATTCCGTGCGCGTTCCAGTGCTCTTTCGCGCTTGCTTCCGGTGAGCGGTCCGGCATCGAACTGGTTCACCATCCACATGGTCCGATCACGAGCGATCCTCGCGTATCCGCCGCGGGTTCGGCGGTGGCCGACGGTGAGTACGGTGGCCTCTGAGTTCTGGTTGCCAGTCGGCACGATCGCGCGCCAGGCGTAGTGGCCCGAGTGCATTACGGCGTCGCTCCCCGGCACCAGCTGCTTGCGCACGTGTGAGTGGACGCCGTCCGAGCCGATCAGTAGATCCGTGCGAAGTGTCTCGCCGTTCGCGAGGTGCACGACGACGTCCGATCCGGTCTCGGTATATCCGGTCACGTGGGCGTCGAGGCGGATTCGGTCGCGACCGATGGTGTCGGCCAAGAGGTTGTTCAACTCGGGGCGCGGCACGAGGAGGAACCGGTGATCGCTGTCGGTGTAACCAGGAGCGCGGACCGGATCGCCGGCAGGGCTGAAGAACCACGTGTCCTGCTCGATGCCCATGTCGCGGATTGCCGGGCCGATGCCGAGGTGGTCGAACTCTCGCAACGCGTTGGCCCACAGGCCGATGCCGGCGCCGACGGCTCGAATCCGCGGTGCCTGTTCCAGCACGATGACGTCGTGGCCGATGAGTTTGAGGGAGGCCGCGGCTGTGAGCCCTACCAGGCCGCCGCCGACGATCACCGTGGATTTCGTGGACAACTTCATTACTCCTTCGCGTGACGGGCAGAGGGTGCCGGAGCCGCCGCCGAGGCCGCCAGGTACGTATCGACGCTACGAGCAGCCGCCGCCTGCATCAAATGCAATTTGATCAATGGGAGATTTACTCATATGCATTTGACTGGCAGTGACGAAATTGCGTCTGGGTAAATTATCAAGTCAGATACTTGCACTTGATGTTAAGTGGGGAACTCCCTAGCGTTCTCGGCATGAACCTCACCGTCCTCGCGGCGTCCGGCCAGACCGGAATCGCCCTCACCCGACAGGCGCTGCGACGTGGTCACACCGTGACCGCCATCGCGCGTGATCCCGAGAGGATCGCGCTGCCCGACTCCCCGAACCTGCGCAAAGTGGCGGGCGACGTGAACGACGCGGCCGGTATCGCCGCCGTCGTGGACCGGGACTCCGTGGTCCTTTCCGCTCTCGGCACGGACCGGGCCGGGATTCTCCTGACCGGCGCCCGGGCCGTCGTCGCCGCCGGCCCACGGCGCGTCATCTGGCTCGGCGCCTACGGCACGGGCAAGTCCGCCGAAGTGGCGGGGGAGGGCGCGGGCGTGCTCGCCAAGGTGCTGGGCGACCGGCTGGCGGACAAGGTCGAAGCCGACAACACCGTTCTCGCGGCCGGGGGCACGGTCTTCCACGCCGGGATGCTCGCCGACGGGCCGGAAAGCCCCCGTCGGCGCACGGTCGGCCTGGAGGCCGCGCCTCCCTTCGACCTCGGTGCGAAGGTCAGCCGGGAAACTGTCGCCGCGGCGATGCTCGACGAAGCCGAGGCGCCTGGCTTTCCCGGTGCCGTGGCCCTGCCCTTGGCGGAGTAGGCGGAGTAGTCAGCAGGCGGTGATCTCCTCGATCGACGCCCGGATCTGCTCGCGGAGCCAGGCGTGGGCGGGGTCGGAATCGTAGCGCTGGTGCCAGTTGCAGTTGATCGTCGCCACCGGGGACTCGATGGGCAGTGGCCGGGTGAGGAGCCCGAACGCCTCGATGAGCGGGCGGCCGTGGATCGCCGTGCAGGTGACCAGCGCGTCGCCGCGGGCGGCGATCTGCAGGGCGGTGGACACCGTCGCCACCGCCGCGACCACCCGGCGCCGCAGGCCTTGGGCGGCCAGCGCGTCGTCGATCGGCGCGGTGAGGCGGCCACGCCGGGAGATCACCACATGCGGCTGCGCCGCGTAGGAGGCCAGGTCGAGTCCGGCGGCGCAAGGGTGGTCCGCGCGCATCGCCACGACGAGCCGATCGTCGCCGAGCGGCTCGGACCGGAACTCGGGCAGAGTCGGCCTACCGCCGCCCAGTTCCAGATCGACGCGGCCGTGGCGCAGGTCGTCGGTGTCGACGGAATTCTCCGCCAGCACCCGCAACCGCACCCCGGAAGCCCGCTGCTGGATCCTCCCGACCAGTACCGGCAGCAGTGACGCTGCCACCGCGTCGTGGCACTGGATCGTGAAGGTGCGATCCATCTCGGCCGGGTCCAGTTCGCGGACCGGCGAGAGCACTTCATGCGCTTGCCTGACCAGCCGGTGCACGTCCTCCCGAACCGACAGCGCGTACGGGGTGGGAGTCATCGAGTGGCCGGTGCGCACCAGGATGTCGTCCCCGGTGACGGCGCGAAGTCGGCCGAGGGTGCGGCTGACCGCGGGCGAGGACAGGTTCAGCCGCTCGGCTGCGCCCATCACGCTGCCCTCTTCGAGCAGGGCGTCCAGCACGGTCAGCAGATTCAAGTCCAATTGCATGAGAGTAAATCCTAACAAGACACAGATCCACCTCGATCAACTCCAGGAGCATCCCATGAGCCAGGAACTGCTTGCCTCCACCGTCGCCGCCGTCCGTCACGCCGGCGCCCGAATGATGACGCGCTGTTCCGCAGGGTCCCGTCCGCCCGGGCTCCCCGAACTGCTCGCGAACCTCCAGGCCAATGACGCGGCCGTTGTCGACACATTGCGACCGGCGTTGACCGAGGCCCTGCCGAGCGCGGGCTGGCTCAATGACGAACACGGATCGGGACCGCTGGCCACGGGCGAGTGGTGGCTCATCGACCCGGTCGGTGGCAACGTCAACGCCGTGCACGGCATGTCCGACTGGAACATCGGCGTGAGCCTCGTCCGTGACGGCCGCCCGGTGCTGGCGGTGGTCTACTTCCCGGTCCTCGACGAGATGTTCACCGCGACCGAGGGCGGCGGGGCGTTCCTCAACGGTGTACGACTGCGGGTCTCGGTCAAGACATCGTTGGACGGCGCACTGGCCGGGACCGGCCAGGCCAAGCCGGGGCACGACCCCGAGCTCGCGAAGCGGATGGGCTCCGCCTTCACCGCGATGACGAACTCCGCCCTCTATGTGCGGGTCTCCGTACCGGTGACCCACCAGCTCGCCCAGGTCGCCGCGGGCCGGATGGACGTGCACTGGCAGTTCGACAACGTCCGGTCCCACGCGGCGGGCGTGCTGCTGGTCCAGGAGGCCGGAGGCGTCGTGACCGATCTCGAGGGCAAACCGTGGGAACCGGCCGGTGAGAGCTACCTCGCCGCCGCGCCGGGCGTGCACGCAGCCGCGCTGGAAGTCCTGACCGCCTGAGGGAAGCCGGGATCCCTGTCAGTGTCCACTGGTTCAGAGCATGTCCCGCATCCGCGTGATCTCGCTGGTCTGCTGAGCGATCACCTCGTCGGCCATTTCCTCGACGAGGATGTTGTTGCCCTGCCCCTTCACGTCCGTGGCCATGGTGATCGCGCCCTGGTGATGGGTCGTCATCAGGGTCAGGAAGAGGTGGTCGAAGGCCTTGCCGTCGGCCGCGCGGAGCTTCCTCAGCTGGGCCTCGGTCGCCATGCCGGGCATCGCGGCGTGTTCGTGCCGCTCGGCCTTCGGCGGTTTGCCGTAGGACTTCAGCCAGCCCTTCATGGCCTCGATCTCGGGCTTCTGGCCGGCCGCGACGCGCTCGGCTATGCGCTTCACATCGCTCGACCCGGCACGCTTCGGGGCGAGTTCGGTCATCACCAGGGCCTGGGCATGGTGCTCGATCATCATGCGGGCGTAGGAGACGTCCGCCGAGTTGGGGGAGTCGTTCTCCGGGTTCTGGTCGGCGGCCTCTTCGGCGGACAGGGTGCGGTTCGCCTCGCCGGGCTCACCCGGCGCGATCACGGCGGGCCCGTCCGCGGCGGCCGGCTTCCGGTCCGGACCGGAGTCACAGCCCCCGGCCGCGAGCACGGCCAGGGCGACCAGCCCCGTCGTGACGACGGACGCACGAGACACGCGGCGGGACAGCACAACGACCTCCTGTGGCGGGCGGGTTGGGACGCACCTCGTGTTGCGGACGACGTACTGGCACGCTTCCGCGGGTCATTGATCGCAAAACTTCATTGCGATTCTGTTGCCCTCTGTTGGTATGTGCATGGCGAAGACGATACTGCGTGGTGCGTGAACCGTTCCGCAGTGAACGGAACCAGGGAGGAAAACAGTGATCCTGTTGAACGACCGCAGAACACGCCGTAGACGCCTGGGCGTCCTCGCGGCCGCCGGTGGACTGCTGGCCGCGCTCCTCACAGCGGCACCGGCAGGGGCCACCCCCGACCCGGGGGACGCGCCGCCCGCGCCGAAGAAGGTCTCCAAGAGCGCCCAGGCCGAGGTCCGTGAGGCCATCGAGAACGGCGAGATACCGGCCCAGGACGAGATCGTCCACTCCGACAACATCCAGCACCTGGCATTCGTCCCCAAGGACGTGCTCCAGGGCACGAACTCGGACCTCGCCTTCCAGGGCAGGTACGCGTTCGCGGGCAACTACGACGGCTTCCGCATCTTCGACATCAGCAACCCCAAGGCGCCGAAGACCGTCGCCCAGGTGCTGTGCCCCGGCTCGCAGAACGACATCTCCGTCTCCGGCAACCTGCTGTTCCTGTCCACCGACTCCTCGCGCAGCGACAGCAGTTGCACCAGCACCACCCAGCCGGCGACCGAGAAGTCCTCGTGGGAGGGCATGAAGGTCTTCGACATCAGCGACAAGCGCAACCCGCGGTACGTCGCCGCCGTCGAGACCGCCTGCGGCTCGCACACCCACACGCTGGTGCCCGAGGGCCGGAACGTCTACGTGTACGTCTCCTCGTACTCGCCGAGCGACGCCTACCCCGACTGCCGGCCGCCGCACGACGGCATCTCCGTCATCAAGGTGCCGCGCAAGGCTCCCGAGAAGGCCAAGGTCGTGGGCTTCCCCGTGCTGTTCCCCGGTGAGGGGCCGGACGGCGGCGGCAACCCGGGCGGACCCACCAACCCGGGCGTCTCCAAGACCACCGGCTGCCACGACATCACCGTGCTGCCGTCGAAGGACCTGGCCGCGGGCGCCTGCATGGGGGACGGCATCCTGTTCTCCATCAAGGACCCGGAGCGCCCGAAGGTCATCGACCGCGTCCAGGACAACGTCAACTTCGCGTTCTGGCACTCGGCGACCTTCAACCAGAAGGCCAACAAGGTCGTGTACACCGACGAGCTCGGCGGCGGCGGCGCGGCCACGTGCAACGCGGAGATCGGACCGAACCGTGGCGCCGACGGCATCTACGACATCGTCGGCAAGGGCGACAAGCGCAAGCTGGTCTTCCGCAGCTACTTCAAGATCCCGCGCCACCAGGCGGACACCGAGAACTGCGTGGCCCACAACGGCTCGCTGATCCCGGTGAAGGGCAAGGACCTGATGGTCCAGGCCTGGTACCAGGGCGGTGTCTCCGTCTGGGACTTCACCGACTCGAGCAACCCGAAGGAGATCGCCTACTTCGACCGCGGTCCGCTGACGACGGACACGATCAAGTCGGGCGGCTCATGGTCGGCGTACTACTACAACGGCTACATCTACTCGAACGAGTACGCCAGGGGCTTCGACGTCCTGAAGATCGACGACCGGCGCACGGCCCCGGCCCGCTGGGTCCACATGCGCGAACTCAACGTCCAGACACAGCCGGACTACTTCGACTGATCGTCCGGGCAGCCGGGTGAGGACCCGGTCGCGAAGAACCGCGACAGATCCGTGTCGCCCGTCCCGTCGGAGGCCCCGGCCTCCGGCGGGACACCCAGCTCCAGGTCGAGCCGGTAGCGCTTGAACAACTCGGCCCGCAGCACCGGGACCGGCATCGGCACCCCCGGCACCAGCGCCGCGTACACGGCGCCCATCAGCAGGGCGCGCAGCATCGGGTAGTCGCTGTCGACGTCCCTCGACCCGAGCCGGGCGACGGTGTCCCGCAGCAGTTCGGCCAGCCGCCGCTGCTCCGGGCAGGGCACGAAGCCCTCGGCCTGCAGCAGCCCGGCCATGTGCTGGCGCATCAGCACGGGCCGGTCCCCGGCCAGGCCCAGGATCGCGTCGATGGCCCGCGCCATCCGCTCCCGGCCGTCCTCGGTGCACGGCTCGCGCTCCAGCGCCTCCTCCAGCGTGCGGTGCATCAGCCGGTGCACGGCGGACTGCACGAGCTGGCGCTTGCCGGGGAAGTAGTACGAGACCAGACCGCGCGCCGAACCCGCCCGGTCGGCGATGTCGCCGAGCGTCGTCGCCTCGAACCCGCGCTCGTCGACCAGCTCGACCGCCGCCTGCAGAAGCCGCTCCTTCGAACGTCTCCGCAACTCTTCATTGACCGAGGCGCTGCGCGGGGACATGTGGAAACTCCTGCGTTGACTGGCTGCCAGCCAACTATACTCGGAGCGTCCGGCCGGGGCCGCGCGGTCCCAGCCGGGGATGCCGTCTGCCTCGGGCGACACGGGGGATCGTCCGAGGCGGGCGAGCAGGAGACCGGATGGTCGCCTCGGGCTGCTTGTTCCGGCGGTGCGACCCTCAGCTCACCAGATCCAGGACCGGCCGCAGCCCGTCCGGCCGGTCGGTCACCGGCAGATGGTCCACGAAGTGAACCCCGCAGCCCAGGGCCGTGGCGCCGCCGTCCGCCCTGCGGTCGTCGCCGACCATGAGCGTCCGGAGCGGATCGGCGCCCAGCGCCTCGCAGGCGGTGGCGAACAGCCGCGGGTCGGGCTTCTGGATGCCGTGCTCGTACGACAGGACGTACGCGTCGATGTAGGGATCCAGGCCGTGCGCGCGGAAGACCGGGCGCAGGTCCCAGCCGATGTTGCTGACCACCCCGACCGGGATGCCCCGCTCGCGCAGCGTGCGGAGCACCTCGACGGCGTCCGGGTAGGGGGCCCACGCGGCCGGGTCCATATGGCGTTCGTACAGCGCGTCGTGCAACGTCGGGTCGGGCAGCGTGACTTGGCGGGAGACGCCGGTGTACGCGGCCCGGTGCAGCTCGGCACTCTGGTCCCGGATCTGCCAGGCGTCGGCCAGTTCCTCAGGCACCCGCGCGGGATCGGCACCGCCCGGTAGGGCGCCCGCCGTCTCCAGCGCCCGGGCCGCGGCGGCCACCTCCGCCTCCGCGAGCCGGATCGCGGTCCCGGCCAGGGTGCCGCGCAGCCAGGAGTCGGTTGACTCGACACGGAAGAGGGTCCCGGAGAAGTCGAACAGCACGGCGGTCATGGGGTGATCCTACGAGGGCGTGCTTCGCTCCCGCGGGTGTTCACGGATGCCGGCGCTGGTGCACCCACACCGCCAGGGCCACCACCATCGCGCCCAGCAGCCAACCGCCCACCACGTCCGACGGCCAGTGGACGCCCAGCCAGACGCGGGTCAGCCCGACCCCGATCACGGAGACGACGGCCACGATCAGGGCCGTACGCCACACGGCACGGCTCACCCCGTGACGGTGCAGGAGCCACAGGAGGAGGCCGCACACGACCGTGGCGGTCATGGCGTGGCCCGACGGATAGGCCGAATAGTGGGCCGAGTCGACGGGGTCGGGCCAGACCGGGCGGGGACGGTCCACGGCCGCCTTGAGGCCCTGTTGCAGCAGCGTGCCCAGCGTGACGGCCAGCGCCAGCCACACCGCCGTCCAGCGCGCCGCGAGCCGCACGACGAGCCAGACGACGACGGCCGCGCACAGCAGACGCATCGTCCACGGATCCCACACCCAGTCCGTGAGGATGCGGAACGTCCGGGTGATACCGGGTTCGTCGACCGCCCAGCGGTGGGTGGTGCCGGAGATGTCTCCGTCCGTGGTGATCAACGGGCTCCATCTGACCGCGACCAGGGTCAGCAGCAGAGCCGAGCACAGGGCCAGGACACCGGCGGAACCGGCGGCGGTGCGGTGCTCGGGACGGGGCGGGGAGTCGACGGACTGGGTGTGCATAGTGCGATCCTCGCCGAACCGGGGGCTCCGGATCCAGTGCGGCGGCGATCTTCGGCCCCGGGGCCCCCACACTTCGGCCACCTCGAGGCCCCCGGCGCCCGGGTCACATGCGCCGGTTATCCCAGCGCCCGCAGCCCCGGTACGAACGCCAGCAGCACCGGCACCACGGGCACCAGCGCGGCCGCCGCCGTCAGTCGCAGGCGCCGCGCCGCGGTCAGCCGGTCCGGGGGAGTGAGCAAGCGGTGCACCCGCGCCGGGACATGGGCCTGTGGCGTCGGGCAGGGGCCGAACACACCGCGGTGCTCGTTCAGTTCGACCAGGGCCAGGGCGGTGGTCAGACGGCCGAAGCGGCGGGAGGCCGTGTCGTCGGCCGCGAGTTCGACCAGGCGGTGCATCTCGTCGCGGAACGCGGCGAACACCGGCACCTGCGGAAAGCCGCCCGCCAGGGCGGAGGAACAGTTCAGCAGCCAGTCGTGCCGGGCGCGTGCGTGCCCCTGCTCATGGGCGAGCACGGCTTCAAGCTGCCGGCCCTTCAGCCGACGCAACGCGGCCGTGGTGACGACCAGTTGCGGCGAGGTGCCGGGCAGCCACCAGGCGTCGGGCCGCTCGCTCTCCAGGACGACGAGCCGGCCGGACACGGCCACCTCGCCCGGCAGCAGCGGGGCCCGGACCAGCAGGTCGGCGCGCCGGTCGCGGCGCCGGGCGCGCGCCCGGCCGACCTCACGGACCAGCATCGCCGCGCTCCACAGACCCCCGCAGGCCAGCGCCACCGCCGTGGTCGCCGCCCACGGGCCCGCCGTACCGAGGGCATAGGCCTCGACGGCGGCGCTCGGCGCCGTCGCGAAGACATGCCCGCCGACCGCATGCCAGGCCGCCGCCGCGCTGAGCGTCATCGACAGCGCACAGCACACGAGGACGGCCGCCACCGCGCACTGCCACACCCACAGGGCCACCACCGGCTCACGATCCGGCCAGTTGGCCCGGGCGAGCAGCCGGGGAGCCACCACGGCGGTCAGGGCGCCGAGCAGCAACAGTGCCGCGGTGAGCATCATGGGAGGCAGCCTATGAGCGCGGCGCCGCTCAGGGGTACGACTTGTGCCGCCAAAGTGACGCAGGCAACGGATCCGTACGGCGATCTGTCGATCTGTAGGGCGCGACGAGGCTGTCCTTGCTCACAGCGTCAGCAGCATCGTCACCATCGCGATCCCCATGGACAGCCGGCAGGCCCGCGCCAGTTCCGGCCGGTCGCCCCAGGGGGCGGATCCGCCGCGCCCGGCCCCGCTCCCGGCCACGGCGGTCACCGGAACCAGCCGGACGCCGGTCAGCAGCACGTATCCGGCGAAGTACAGCAGCAACGCCCCCGTCAGGAGCGGAACTCCCGATCCGCCCTGACCGTGCGCGTGTGCGGGAGTGCCGGCCATGACGACGGACATGTAGACCATCGCGGCGGCTCCCGCCAGATGGTGGAGATGGTGCGCCCCGGCCCGCGCCGCCCACAGCGCGTGTACCGCGGCCGCCCCGAACACGAACGCGTACGCGAGCCAGGCCCACGAGGGCGGAGAGAACACCGCCGCCGGGACCGCCATCGCGGCCATCCCGAAACCCATCAGCGCCTCGCCGCCGCTGCGCATCCGCACCAGGCAGTAGGCGCCGGTCACCGCGCAGAGCGCCACCAGCAGCCAGCCGGACGAAGCCGGTCCGTGCACGCGCACCTCCCCGCTCGACAGTCGGTCATTCGATGCCCCGGCCATGCGGCGCGCACGCGAGCGCAAGGGTGTACACGGGGAGCATTCGACGGAGCACGCCAGGTGAGCGGCTATGCCGGAGTCTATATTTCACGAGTAAAACACCTGCTAATCTTGTGGGAATGAGCAGCGCGAACCCCCCACCCGCCTCCCCGCCCGCCCGGCGTCTTCCGCTGGCGGGCGTGCTGCGCGTCGGCAGGCCTTCCGAGATCTGGTTCAAGCCCGCGCTGAGCGTGGTCGCGGCGATCGCCCCGCCCAACCTCACCCTCCTGGCGCTCGGCCGGCTCGACCTGGCGCTGTACACGATGGCCGGGTCACTGTGCGCGCTGTACGCCCACAACCGCCCCTACGCCGCCCGGGCCGGGACCCTGGTGCGGGTGGTGCTCGGCATGCTCGGCGGACTCGCCGTCGCCCTGGTCGCCGCCTCGCTCACCGGCAGCGCCGTCGTGCTGGTCACGGTCGGTGCGCTGCTGGCCGCCGCGCAGAAGGTGCTGTGCGACGCCACGCGGGTCGGGCCGCCGGGCAATGTCGTCCTCACGTTCGTCAGCTCCGCCTCACTGTTCGCGCCGCAGACCCTCGCCCAGGTCCCCGGTCATCTGGCTCTGGCCGCCGTGACGGGTGCCTGGGCCTGGCTGGTCTGCATGGCGCCCGCGCTGGTCCGGCCGCACGGCCCGGAGCGCCGCGCCACCGCCGGTGCGCTGAAGGCCGCGGCCGCGTACGCCGACACGGGTGGCACGGGCGAGGGTCATGCCCGGGCCCGTGCCGCGGGCTACGCCGCCGTCCAGGCCGCCTGGCAGTCACTGCTGTCCACCGGCGCCCCCTCCCGGACCCGGCGCGCCCTCGAACGGCTCGTCGTACGGGCCGAGGTCGCCCTCGCGGCGCCGGCGGAGTCGGATGCCGGCCGGCTGCGTGCGTGGGCCCGCGCGCTGCGCGGTACCGGGCCCGTTCCGCAGGCCGGTCTGCCGCGGGCGGCCGCCGACGAACTGCTCGGCGTGGACGCGGCCCGCTCCCTCTGGGCGCGCCTCGGCCCGCTGACCCCGCTCGCGGTGCGCACCGCGCTCGGCTGCGCGCTCGCCGGCTACGCCTCCCTCGCCCTCGGTATCGGCCGCCCCTACTGGGCCCTGGTCACCGCCGCCTCGCTCTACCAGGCCAATATCGCCCTGACCTGGAGCCGGGCCGTCCAGCGGGTCGTCGGCAACGTCGTCGGCGTGCTCGTCTTCGCGGCCGTCGCACCGCTCGCGCATCTGGGCCAGGCGGTCCTCGTGCTGTGCTGCCTCGCGTTCAGCTTCGGGGCCGAGGTGCTGATCAGCCGCAACTACTGGCTCGGCAGTGTCTGCGTGACCCCCATGGCCTTGCTCATCACCGAGTTCGCCGGATTCCAGGAACCCGGCGAGCTGATGACGGAGCGCGTCGTGGACACCGTCGTCGGCGCGCTGGTCGGTTTCGTCGCCGCCGTGGCCGTCACCAACCGGCGCGCGGGCGACCGTGTCGAACGGGCCCTGGCCAGTGCCGACCAGGCCCGTGAGCATGCTGCCCGCCTCCTGGCGGAGCCGGACCCCGGCACCGCCGCCCTGGAGTCGGCCCGGCGCGGCCTCGCCGTCGCCCTGGTCGACCTGCGGGCCACTGCCGACGCCGCGGCCGGCGAATGGTGGCAGCGCGCCCTGCCCCAGGAGCGGGTCGTGCTCGCCGAGCAGTCCGGACACCGTACGCTCGCCGCTACGGCACGACGCCAGGGGCTGCTCCCGGACCGGGGCGCGGGCACAGAGACGGAGGACGCACGGCCATGACGGCGACGGAAGGACCATCGCCCACGGGGGACGACTCGGGACCCGGCCCTCAGCCGGCGGCCGGGGCCCAACGGGCGGGGGACGACCTCGCCGAGGGGCGTGCGGCCGACCGGGCGCGGACGGCCGGCGGGGACCCGGCCGGTGATGCCCACACGATCGGGGAGCACTCCGCCGGCAGGCGGGCAGCCGACGGGACCCGTACGACCGGAGGGGAGCAGGCCGACGAGGCCCCCGCGGTCGAAGACGACCCGCACGACGGCCGGCGGGGCGACACGGTTTCCGGTGTCGTTCGGCAGTGGCGGGCCGTGCACCCCGGGCTCGACACGGGCCCGATGGAGGTCATCGGCCGGATCAACCGCTGTGCCGCCCTCCTTCAGCAGGCCGAGGACGCGCCGCTGCGCCGGGAGGGTCTGAGCCGCCCGGAGTTCGACCTGCTGGGCGCGCTGCGCCGCACCGGGCACGAACTGACCCCCGGGGAGCTGGCCCGGGAGACCTTCTCCTCGGGCGCCGCCGTCACCAAACGCCTCAAGCAACTGTCCGAACGCGGCCTGGTGGAACGCCGAAGCGACAGCCGCGACCGCCGCGTCGCCCACCTCCGCCTCACCGACGCCGGACGCGAACTCGTCGACGGCATCCTGCCCGCCCAGCTCGCCTACGAGACAGCGGTCCTGTCCGGCCTGGACGCCCCAGAACAGGGCGAACTCGCAGCCCTGCTCGGAGAGTTGCTCGGCCAACTGGAGGGCCGCCTGGGCGCGCTGCGGGGTTGAACCGGACTGGTTCCCAGCTCGCTCCGGCAGGGCCCGCCGGTCGCCGGGTGCGTCGAGCTTCACGGCGTGCGTTCCTTCCCCACTGGTGTGCCGCACCGGCCCCGACGTACCCTCACCCCGTACCGCACCGCGTGGCGGCCTCCAGCTCCTTCATCTGCCCGGAGGTACCCCATGCCCGCACTCGAGGTGCGCCCCTTCCGCCGAGCCGACCGTGACCAGCTCACCGACCTGGTCAACACGCACGTGGCGGCCGTCGTCCCCGGAATCTCCGTCTCCGTGAACACCGTCCTCGGCGACCTGGAGCGGCAGCCCGGCGAGTTCATCACCGACCCGTGGGTGGCCGAGCGGACGACGCTCGTCGCCGAGCAGCGCCAGTGCGTCGTCGCCGCGGCCCATCTGCTGCGCTACCGCGCCGATGTCGAGGTGGGCGAGACCTATCGGGACATCGCCGAGATCAACTGGTTCGTCCACCGCCCGACGGCGTCGCACTGGCCGGACGCCGACCTGCTGATGCGGGCGTGCCTGGCACAGCTCGCCCGCTGGAAGGTCCGCGTCCGGTACGCCGACGGCGCACTCCCCGCCCCGCTCGTCTACGGACTGCCCCGCAACTGGCCCCACATCCGGGCCGTCTACCAACGCGCGGGGTTCCAGCACATCGGGGACACCGAGGTCATCCTGATCGCCCGGGTCGCCGACCTGCCGGCGCTCGAGCCCCGGCCGGGCGTCACGGTCGAACGCACGCTGGGCGAGTGCGGCACCCGCTTCACGGCCTACGCCGACGCGCGCGTCCTCGGCTTCGTCGAGGTGGACACCGCCCTGGCCCGCCCGGAACGCCACGCCCGCGCCGCGGGCCTGGCCGACATCGGCAACCTCCACGTCGAGCCCGCGCAGTACGGCACCGGCCTGGAGCACTGGCTTCTGGCCCAGACCGCCGACTGGCTCCGCCTGTGCGGCGTCGACCGGCTCGTGGCCTACGAATCGGCCGGCGACAGCACCAGGCTCGACCTCCTGACGGGCGCGGGCTTCCGCGAGCTGACCCGTACCGACCGAGGGTGGGAGCACCGCCCCGCATGACCTCAGATGCCGGGCCGGTACCGCATCGGGTGGTCCGCCGGGACCTCGACGAGCACGATCGGCGTTCCGTCCGGGTCCGCGATCCACATCTCGACCAGGCCCCACGGCTCCTTCACCGCCGGCCGCACGATCTCGACGGCCTTGGCCCGCAGTTCCTCCTCCGCCGCGGCCACGTCGTCGACCTGGAGCCAGAGACGTACGTCGGGGGACGGGGGAGTGTCGGACCGGCCCGCGACCTCGAGGAAGCCACCGCCCGTGAAGTAGACCGTGCCGCGCTCGGGACCCGTGCCGAACTCCCGGTAGACGGCGAGGCCGAGCTGTTCGCCGTAGAAGGCACGGGACCGCTCGGGGTCGGACGGGCGGAGCAGGATCCGGCTGCTGAGTACATGCACCATGCACGAGAGCCTAGTGGCGGCGCTACTCTCATCCGTACCCGAATCACGCCCCGAAACGGAGACGTACGCCCATGGACACCGCCGCCACCGGACTGACCTACCGCGATGCCACCGACGCCGACGTGGACGAGCTGGTCGCGCTCATCGAGTCGGCGTACCGGGGTGACGACAGCCGGGCCGGGTGGACCACCGAGGCCGACATTCTCGAAGGGCAGCGGACCGACCCCGAGGGCGTGCTGGCCGTCATCAAGTCGCCCGACAGCCGGTTGCTGATCGTGGAACGGGAGGGCGGGATCGTCGCGTGCTGCCAGCTCGAGCACCGTGGAGACCACGCCTACTTCGGGATGTTCGCGGTCAGCCCCCGGCTCCAGGGCGAGGGCCTCGGCAAGGTGATCATCGCGGAGGCGGAGGGCCTGGCCCGGGCGACATGGGGCGTGACGGAGATGCACATGACCGTGATATCCGTACGCGACGACCTCATCGCCTGGTACGAGCGGCGCGGCTACCGCCGTACGGGTCGGATGACCCCCTTCCCGTACGGCGACGAGCGCTTCGGCATCCCGCAGCGCGACGACCTGAGCTTCGAGCTGCTGGTCAAGGAGCTCGGCTAGCGGCTAGGCCGTGAAACGGCCCGTGCGCTTGATGTCCGGGTGGTCGGTGGTCGCGCCGTCCAGACCGAACGCCCGGACGAGCCGCAGATGGTCCTGCGTGTTCACCACCCAGCCGATGATCCTCAGGTCGGCCTTGTGCGCGCGCTCCACGATCTCCAGGCTGAGCCGGCGGATGTTCAGGCAGACGGTCTCGGCGCCGGCCGCGAGGGCGCGGTCCACGATGTCGGTCCCGTAGCGGCTGGCGATCAGCGCCGTACGCACACCCGGCACCAGTGGCTTGATCTCGGCGATCGCCTCGTCGTGGAACGAGGACACCTCCACCCGGCCGGCCAGCCCGCGCTGGTTCATCACCTCGGCCAGCGCCCGCGCCGCCTGCGCGTCCTTGATCTCCGCCTGGAGCGGCGTCTGGACGGCCTCCAGGACCTCCTCGAAGACCGGCACCCGCTCACCCCGGCCCGCGTCCAGGGCGCGCAGCTCGGCGAGGGTCTTCTCGGCGATGGGCCCGCTGCCGTCGGTTGTGCGGTCCACGTCCGTGTCGTGCATGACGACGAGCGCGCCGTCCTTGCTCAGATGCAGATCGAGTTCGATGGCGTCGAGGCCGGCCTCCTGGGCGGCGACGAAGGAACGGAGGGTGTTCTCGGGTTCCACACCCATGATTCCGCGGTGACCGATGGTGAGGAAGTTCAAGACGCGACTCTCTTCCGTCGACAGGCGGCACTGGGGGCCTTACGGCCCACCTGGACCGTATCGCCTGTACCCGCCCTCTGCAGAGGGCGAGGGCATGGTCGGCGTACATACGGGCAGAAGGATGACCGACAGGAAAAAGTGCGGCGAACCACAGGGTCTGGCAGGATAATTTTCGGAGGTTGCCCTTGCTGGGAGGAACCTCGTGTGTATACGGTCGAGGTACGCGAGATTCTCCCGTGAAAGGTGGGACATGACGGAAATTCTTGTGCAGGTGGGTTCGGAGGACCTGGTTCCTCCCGTGGCCAGGGTGGTGGAGTACCCGGCATGGCCCGTGCTCAAGGATGCCGTGGAGCGGATCCGGCCATGGCAGTCCAAGGACGGGTCGATCGACTTCGACGCCGAGGGTGCGCCGGAGCACGCCGACGCCGAGCTGGCCGTCCGCCGGGCCGCCGACGCGGTACTTGAGCTCTCCCCGCTGCTTCCGCACGACGCCGCCTATCACGAGGCCCTGGTCAAGGACCTGCGCCGGTGGGCCGACGGCGGCTTCGAGGTGCCCGACTTCCTCGACTCCCTGCTGGCCTTCCAGCCGGCCGCGAGCCGCGCGGACGGCCTCCAGCACCTGGTCGTCTTCCCGATGTACACGCAGAACGGCAACCCGGACCGCAATCTCGAAGCGGTCGTGCTGCGCATGGTCTGGCCGGACTGGCTGTCCGAACTGGAGCGCACGCGTTACGACAACCCGCTGTTCTGCGGCATCACGTTCGAGGACTTCACGGCCGGCTACGACACCAACTCCGCCGTCCTGTTCCCCGAGACCATCGCCGTGCGCGAGGCACCCGAGCGGTTCAGCTGGGGCGGCATCTTCTGCGACCGCGAGGCGGCCCGCTTCCGCCGGGTGACCGACGCCGCGGTCGACATCCTGGGCCTCGAGCTGCCCGAGGACGTCGCCGCGATGGTCCACGACCAGAAGCGCTGCGAGGAGGCGTTCGTCCTGTGGGACATGGTCCACGACCGCACCCACAGCCACGGCGACCTGCCGTTCGACCCGTTCATGATCAAGCAGCGGCAGCCGTTCTGGATGTACGGCCTGGAGGAGCTGCGCTGCGACCTCACGGCCTTCAGGGAGGCCGTGAAGCTGTCGGGCGAAGGCGTCCCGCAGGCCCGTGACGTGCAGGTCGCGGTGCTCCTCGACCGTATGTTCCGCTTCCCGGTCACCGGCGAGCGCGTGCGCAACTACGACGGCCTCGGCGGCCAGCTCCTCTTCGCCTACCTGCACAAACACGACGTCGTCCGCTGGACCGACAACAAGCTGACCATCGACTGGGAGCGTGCCCCGCAGGTCACCAACGAGCTGTGCGCCGAGATCGAGAAGCTGTACCGCGACGGCATCGACCGCCCCAAGCTCGTCCACTGGTTCGCCGGATACGAGCTGGTCTCCACGTACCTCTCCCCGCACCCGGGCTCCAAGTGGGCCAAGGGCCCCGAGGCCCTGGATGTGACGCAGCCGCCGCGGAAACTCGTCGATGACGTGCTTCCGGACGAGTTTCCGCTGAGCATGTTCTATGAGGCACTGTCCAAGAAGCTGAAGAACGTGATCGCCTCCACCAAGGGCATCACGGCGGACAGCACCGAGCGGATCGCCGCGTGAGCGGCGGAGACATCCGCGGAACCGGGAACACTGCTCAGGAGGCGAAGAAGATGGCGGGGAACGGAGCTCTCAGCGGTGCGGTGATCGCGGTGGCCGGCGCGGGCGGGCCCGCGGGCCGGGCGGCGCTGCTGCGACTGGCCGAGGCGGGGGCGACCGTCGCCGCCGCCGACAACGATCCCGAGCGGCTCGCGGAGGCCGTGGACGCGGCCCGCTACGCGTCGGGCGGCGCCACCGTCACCGGTGAGCCCGTCGACCTGCTGGACCTCCAGTCCACCCGTGACTGGGCCACGCACATCGAGAAGGACTTCGGCCGCGTCGACGGCGTGGTCCACCTGGTGGGCGGCTGGCGCGGCAGTGAGACCTTCATCAAGACGAGTCTCGACGACTGGGACTTCCTGGAGCTGCTGCTGATCCGCACCGTGCAGCACACGTCGCTGGCCTTCTTCGAGGCCCTGCAGCGCAGTGAGCGCGGAAGGTATCTACTGATCAGCGCGGCCGGTGCCACGAAGCCGACCGCGGGCAACGCCTCGTACGCCGCCGCCAAGGCAGCCGCCGAGGCCTGGACGCTGGCGCTGGCCGACGCCTTCCGCAAGGCGGGGGGAGCCGAGGGCCCGACGTCCGCCGCTGCCATCCTGGTGGTGAAGGCGCTGGTGCACGACGCGATGCGCGCCGAGCGGCCCAACGCGAAGTTCGCGGGCTTCACCGACGTCAAGGACCTGGCCGAGGCCGTCGTGGGTGTCTGGGACAAGCCCGCCGCCGAAGTGAACGGAAACCGTCTGTGGCTCACCGAGAAGCCGTGAACCCGCCGAAGACCGACGCGCGCCGCCATCACGACCCGGAAGTCCGCGGTTTCGCCAGCGACAACTACGCCGGCGCCCACCCGGAGGTGCTCGCCGCGCTGGCCCTGGCCAACGGCGGGCACCAGGTCGCCTACGGGGAGGACGCGTACACCGAGAACCTCCAGAGCGTCGTACGCAGCCACTTCGGCGCCACGGCCGAGGCGTTCCCGGTCTTCAACGGCACCGGCGCGAACGTCGTCGCCCTCCAGGCGGTCACCGACCGCTGGGGCGCGGTGATCTGCGCCGAGAGCGCCCACATCAACGTCGACGAGTGCGGCGCTCCCGAACGGGTCGGCGGCCTGAAGCTGCTCACCGTTGCGACGCCCGACGGCAAGCTCACCCCCGAGCTGATCGACCGGCAGGCGTACGGCTGGGACGACGAGCACCGCGCGATGCCGCAGGTCGTCTCCCTCGCCCAGTCCACCGAGCTGGGCACGGTCTACACGCCGGACGAGATACGCGCCATCTGCGAGCACGCCCACGCGCACGGCATGAAGGTGCACGTGGACGGCTCCCGGCTGGCCAACGCCGCCGCCACTCTGAACGTCCCGATGCGGACGTTCACCGACGCCGTCGGCGTCGACCTCCTCTCCCTGGGCGGCACGAAGAACGGCGCCCTCTTCGGCGAGGCCGTCGTGGTCCTGAACCAGGACGCCGTCAGCCATATGAAGCACCTGCGCAAGCTGTCCATGCAGCTCGCCTCCAAGATGCGCTTCGTGTCGGTGCAACTCGAGGCGCTGCTCGCCCGGGACCTGTGGCTGCGCAACGCCCGCCACTCCAACGAGATGGCCCAGCGCCTCGCCGAGGGCGTACGCGCCGTGCACGGGGTGGAGATCCTCTACCCCGTGCAGGCCAACGCGGTGTTCGCCCGTCTGCCGCACGACGTGAGCGAGCGTCTGCAGAAGCGGTTCCGCTTCTACTTCTGGGACGAGGCCGCGGGCGACGTCCGCTGGATGTGCGCCTTCGACACGACCGAGGGGGACGTCGACACGTTCGTGGCGGCGCTCAAGGAGGAGATGGCCCGCTGACCCGTGCTGTTCATCGGTTGACGAGGATCTCCGTCCTGTTGTTGCGCAGGTTCGGGTCGAACTCGCTGATGGGCAGCTCCAGGTCGTCGTTGAGGGTCTCGACGGTGGTGCGTGCCCCGCGCACCACCCGGTCGATCCGCAAGGGGATCTCGAAGGTGTACGACGCCTTGTCGTGCAGGTAGATCGGCGTCCGGCAGAAGTGGGTCGTGCCGGACGCCCCTTCCGGCTCCTCCGGCAGTGACCAGCAGCGCTCCTCCGACAGGTTCACGGCCGTGGTGCCTTCCGGCGCCCGGAACTTCACCGTGGCCACCGACGCGCCCGCGCCCAGCGACGCCACCCAGGCCGGGCCGCGGTTGTGCACGGTGACTCGGGCGGTCACGGTGTCGCCGGCGCCACCGCTCACCCTGCTGCCGGTGAGCTTGAGGTCGGCGGTGTTCCGGGCGTCGAGGATGGCGGTCCCGTAGTTGTCCTGAGGGTCGATGTCGGGATCCGACACCGTGGCCCTGGCTGCGGCCACCGGACGCAGGTCGAGCTCGGTCCCCGTGCCCCGGGTCCACGTCCACTCGCCGCGCATCTCCGCGAGCGCCTCGTCCGAGTAGGGATGGACGGAGTGGTCGAACCGCTCGTACATCGCCTTGCGCCCGACGCCCAGTCCGGTCTTCAGCGTGTACTGCTGCCCGGGCGCCACCGCCTCGTCCAGCACGCACAGGGCGGACGTGCCGGTTTCGTGCTCCCGGTACTCGCAGTTCGCGTGCCGTTCCTTGAAACGCAGTCCGTACGAGGCGTCGAGCCACAGCAGGGTGCGCTCCGCGGTGCGGTTGCCGCTGTTGGACAGCGTCGCCCGCACGCTCGTCTGCGAGCCAGGCCTGAGGTCGCGCTGGTGGTCCGCCTCGCTGAGCCCGAGGTCCGGCCCGTTGCCCACGCCCACCCGGGTCTCGCCCGGGTGGGACGTCGCCTCTCCGGCGGTGGCCGAGTAGCGCACGTACCCCGAAGCGCTGACGTCCGCCCCCGGCAGCGCGCGCAGTTCGAACGTGGCGGCCTGCACGGTGTCCGTCCCCGCCGGCATCTCCGGGACGGCGCAGACCGCCTCGACCTCCGACTCGGGCGCGCAGTTCGCGGGCCACGACACCCGCGCGAACGAGGCGATCTCGCTCACGTCGACCGTCAGTTGCCCGGCCGGCAGGCCGCCGTCGGCGACATCTCGGCTCACCTGCACGGCCAGGGTGCGCGCACGCGCGTCACCGTTCGCGTCCGCGCCGGGCAGCACCGTCTCGTACGGTGCGCTGATCCAGAGCTGGTTCTCCGCGGCGTGCGCGGGCACGGCCCCGACTCCGGCCGCCGCCAGGGCGCAGGAGACGAACGCGGCGCCGAGCAGGCGGTGTGGGTCCTTCATGTCTTCCCCCTAGTCACAGATCTGCGCAGGCCGAGACCGGTGGCGCGGGGGAAGGGTTGTGGTCGGGCAGGTGGTTGCGGCGGTGTTCAGCCGTTCTTCCCATCGCTGCATAGATATACGGCCAGTAGAAAATGCATTGACCGAGGGGTGGTCTCGTTCCTATGCTCTGCGTGCATGCAGCTGACCCAGGAAAACCCAGACCTCTCCGCCTACTTGGCCGCTGACGAGGTGATCGACCATCACCATCCGCTCGTTCGCGGCACAGCGGCCAAGTTGGCCGAGGGTGTGTCGGACTCGTATGAGTATGCGCAGGCGGCGTTCGAATTCGTGCGCGACACCATTCCGCACTCGCAGGACTCGGGCGACCTCCGCGTCACCTGGCGCGCCTCCGATGTCCTGGAACAGGGCACCGGCATCTGCTACGCCAAGGCCCACGCGCTCGCGGCGCTGCTACGGGCCGAGGACATCCCGACCGCGCTGTGCTACCAGGAACTGGAGGTGGTGCACGGTCTGGTCGCCGTGCGGTTCGACGGCGCGTGGCACCGGCAGGACCCGCGGGGCAACAAGCCGGGTGTGGACGCGCGGTTCTCCCTCAAGGGCGAGCGGCTCGCCTTCACGCCGGATGCGGCGTCCGGTGAAACGGACTGTCCGGTCCTGTACGCCGCGCCTCACCCGGTCGTGCTGGACACCCTCACATCGGCCCGCGACCGGCCCCACTTGTGGCAGACACTCCCCACCGCACTCTGAAGCCGGATCCGAGCCCGGGGCGGTCGGTCCGGGGTGTCAGTGCGCCTCGGCCGCCCGCACCTGCTCCGGCGTCGGTGCCGTGCCGCCGAGGTGGGCCGGCATCCACCAGGTGTCCTCGGGGTCCTTCGGGCGTACGGGGTAGGCGCGCTGGGCGGCCTCGAGGAGCTCCTGGACGCGCTCGCGGAGCTGACGCGTGATCGCGCCCGCGTACTTGTCGCGGGAGGCCTCGATCGCCTCGCCGACCCGGATCGTGATGGGGATGTGGCTGCGCTTGAAGTTCCGCGGGTGGCCCTTGGTCCACAGCCGCTGCGTGCCCCACACCGCCATCGGGATCAGCGGGACGCCGGCCTCCTGCGCCATGCGCGCCGCGCCCGACTTGAAGCTCTTCAGCGTGAACGACTGCGAGATGGTCGCTTCCGGGAAGACCCCGACGATCTCGCCCGACCGCAGCGAGTCCAGGGCGTGCGCGTAGGCCGTCTCGCCCTGCTTGCGGTCCACGGGGATGTGCTTCATACCGCGCATCAGCGGGCCGGAGACCCGGTGCCGGAAGACGGACTCCTTCGCCATGAAGCGCACGAGACGTTTCTGCGGCAGGGCCGCCAGGCCGTCGAAGACGAAGTCCAGGTAGCTGATGTGATTGCTCACCAGCACGGCGCCGCCCGAGCGCGGGATGTTCTCCGAACCCTGGAGGTCGATCTTGAGGTCCCACGCCTTGAACAGCGTGCGGGCGAAACCGACGACGGGACGGTAGACGAGCTCTGCCATGGGCGGGCCGGACCCTTCCTGCTCTGCCTGGGAAGGGATTCCCAGCGGAAAGTTACGCAGCCGTAGGTTTACGGCTTGTCGCAGATCGTGCCCGAAGAACGGCCGGGTAGCCAGTCCTCGTGCCCGCCGGGGACGAGATTCTCGTCACGTCGCCGAGTGATCCCACCTCGTGCTTTTACGCCCGTATTACTCCGCGCGCACCGCCACCCGCCGCAGGAGCAAGTACAACTCGCAGCCCAGGCAGTACCCGAACGCCGCATTGAGGAAGGCCGCCGCGAGCGCCGCGCCGGTCGCCGCGAGTCCCAGCCAGTCGGGCCCCAGGGTGTAGCCGACGAGGCCGAGCCCGGCGAAGAGCAGACCCACCGCCTGGGCGAATCGCGGCGGTTCGGGCGCCTCGAACTCGCTCGGCGGCCCGAGCCGCGGCCGTACGGCCTTCCGGAACAGCCAGCCGTAGGGGGACCGGCTCACCCCGCCCGCCGCGCCGAGCAGGAACGCCAGCGTCTGCCAGGCCAGCAGCCACGCGCTCCCCGTGACCAGAACGACCGCCAGCACGACGGCCGTCACGGCCGCGCCGAAACGCGGCCCTCTCGCATCGATGTCCATGGGAACCAAGCATTCCGCAACGCGGCCCCGTTGAGGGGTCGGGAATCTTTGCGGTCTCGTGAACGCTTGAAGCAGGTGATGACCGGACTGGTGGTGTGTGTACTGGTGCTCGCGGCGGCGAGCGCCTACGGAGTGCTGCAACGGCGGCGGAGCGGGAGAGTGCGGGTGCGCGGGCGGGACGACGGCAAGCGGCTCGGCGCGGCGGAACTGGGCGCGGAACTAGGGGAGCGGGCCACGCTCGTGCAGTTCTCCAGCGCGTTCTGCGCGCCCTGCCGGGCGACCCGGCGGGTGCTCGGAGAGGTCGCCGGCGTGGTCCCGGGCGTGACCCACGTCGAGATCGACGCCGAGGCCCATCTGGACCTCGTGCGACGGCTGGACATCCTCAAGACCCCGACCGTGCTGGTCCTCGACGCCGACGGCCGGGTGGTGCGGCGGGCCACCGGACAGCCGCGCAAGGCCGATGTGATCGCCGCGCTGGGAGAGGCGGTATGAGGTGCCGGCACGGCCGGTGAGTGCGTCCAGTGAGTCATCTCCCACATCACGAAACGAACTTGACTGTGCACACCACATATCGTCAGCCTGACCCCATGCCTTCGGACCTCCTCGCCACGCCCGACCTCTTGCGCTCGGTCTTCCGGCGGCACGCGGCGGGGGTCGCCGTGATCACCGCTCGTGGCGACACCGGTCCGGTGGGCTTCACCGCCACCTCCCTCGCCTCCGTCTCCGCCGAACCGCCCCTGCTGTCCTTCGGCGTCGGCACCGGCTCCTCGAGCTGGCCCGCGATAGAGGCGACCGATCATGTCGGCGTCCACATCCTCGGCGAGCACCAGCAGGAGCTGGCCGCCACCTTCGCCCGCAACGGAGCCGACCGCTTCGCTCCGCCCACCGTCTGGCGGGAGGGGCCCGAGGGTGTCCCCCTGCTCGACGGCGTGCTCGCCTGGCTGGTGGCCCGGGTCATCGCCCGTGTGCCCGCCGGAGACCACCGGCTCGTGCTCGCCGAGGTCCTGCACGGGGACCCCACGGGCACCGGCCGTCCGCTCCTCTACCACCAGGGGCGTTTCCAGAGACTGCCCGACTGAGGGGTACGACCCCCGGGCTGCGGGACCGTCGAGTTCCGGTTACGCTGCGTTGCGAAGGTCACAGTTCAAAGCGCTTGCTTAGCGGGAACGAACTAGGTGTACTGACGAGTAATATTTCGCTCGGAGCGTGGGTCGCCCCGACCGGAATCGGCCGCTTGAGGCGCCTATGCTGCCTGCAAGTAGGCAGCCGAGAAATCACGATGCAGTAGGAGAGCCGGCGTGAGCTTGAGGATCGTTGTCACTGTGAAGTACGTGCCCGACGCCACTGGCGACCGGCACTTCGCCGATGACCTGACCGTCGACCGGGACGACGTGGACGGTCTGCTCTCCGAGCTCGACGAGTACGCGGTCGAGCAGGCGCTGCAGATCTCCGAGAACTCCGACGACGACGTGGAGATCACCGTTTTGACGGTGGGCCCCGAGGACGCCAAGGACGCCCTGCGCAAGGCGCTGTCCATGGGCGCGGACAAGGCGATCCACGTCGAGGACGACGACATTCACGGCACCGACGCCATCGGCACCTCCCTGGTCCTGGCCAAGGCTGTCGAGAAGGCCGGCTACGACCTGGTCATCTCCGGTATGGCCTCCACCGACGGCACCATGGGCGTCGTGCCCGCGCTGCTGGCGGAGCGTCTGGGCGTCCCGCAGGTCACCCTGCTGTCCGAGGTGTCGGTCGAGGACGGCACGGTCAAGGGCCGCCGCGACGGCGACGCCGCCACGGAGAGCCTGGAGGCCTCCCTGCCGGCGGTCGTGTCGGTGACCGACCAGTCGGGCGAGGCGCGTTACCCCTCCTTCAAGGGCATCATGGCCGCGAAGAAGAAGCCGGTTCAGTCCTGGGACCTGTCCGACCTGGACCTGGAGGCCGAGGAGGTCGGCCTCGAGGGTGCCTACACCACGGTCGACAACGCGGCCGAGCGCCCGGCCCGTACCGCGGGCACGATCGTCAAGGACGAGGGCGAGGGCGGCAAGCAGCTCGCTGAGTTCCTCGCGGGCCAGAAGTTCATCTGAGCCCGGCATTCGCTGACCGCCCCTCATCTTTCGCAAGCAGGAGAGAAGAAGTCCCATGGCTGAAGTTCTCGTCTACGTCGACCACGTGGACGGCGCCGTCCGCAAGCCCACCCTGGAGCTGCTGACCCTGGCCCGCCG
Organism: Streptomyces sp. NPDC056948; assembly: GCF_042674225.1. Classification (NCBI taxonomy): domain Bacteria; kingdom Bacillati; phylum Actinomycetota; class Actinomycetes; order Kitasatosporales; family Streptomycetaceae; genus Streptomyces; species Streptomyces sp. NPDC056948. The sequence continues at coordinate 8 of NZ_JBHUQX010000041.1, read as the reverse complement.
CATCGGCG